>NZ_JAAGPN010000004.1:0-88778 GCF_017104805.1 Paraburkholderia sp. Ac-20347
GGCGTCGGTCAGGGCGGCGATGGCGGCCTGGGCGCGCGGATGCGCATCGGCGGCCGCGTGCGCCTTCACGCGCTGCAACGCGTGGAGCCACATGACGGTGTCGAGAAAGCTGCGGTCGAGATCGAGAAAAACGGAATGCAGCAGCCGCATCGACGGATCTTCGAACAGCGCGCCGGTGCGCAGCAATTCCACGTTCGCCCGCTCGCCGATCAGGCCCAGAAGGGCGCTGGTTTGTGCACTGGCTTGCGTCGGCGCGGCCTCGCGCACGAGCGTCGCGCGCAGCGTGCCCAGCAGATGCGTGAAGCTCGCGCGGCCCGCCGCGTAGAGCGCGGGCGCGACCTTGCGCGGCAACACGACCGTGCTCACCACGCTCGCGCTCAGCACGCCGATCACGACTTCGCTGATCGTATAGATCACGTTGTCGAACACGCCATACGGATTCGAGAGCGCGGGCATCGCGGTGATCGCCGTGGAAAAACCGGCGAGCACGAGCCCGTACGACTGGAAGTTGCGGAAGTACGCCGAGCCGTACGCGCACAGCCCGATCCACGCGGCGAGCGCGATAAAGAACGGCAGCGGCTGCTGCGCGAACAACGCGATCAGCACGAGGCCCGCGAGACTGCCGGCCACCATGCCGAGCCCGCGATAAAAGCCGCGCGCGATCACGATGCCGCTTTGCTGATGCATCATCACGATCACGCAGGACAGCATGGCCGTGGCGGGCGAACGCAGTTCGAGGCGCATGCACAGCCCCATCGCGATGACGACCGCGAGGCCCACCTTGCCGATGTGCAGCAGGCGCGGCGCGTCGTCCCGCCAGTAGGCGAGCCATTCATCGCGCAGGCGCGTGGGTGTGGCGCCGGCGGGCGTCACGTTCATGGGTGTCCCTGGTCGGTGTGGATCGCGAGAAGTTTGCGTACGAGCCGCTGCGGCAGGCTCAAGCGCGCGACACAGGATTGCACAGAGAAAAAACGCGTGCGCTTAAGCGCAGTTGTATCGACGCCACGTGCTGTTCGATGCGTGAGCGGACATGCAGGGACGAGGGCGGCTCAGCGTCAGCGAGACGCGGTTTTGCGGGTCGACGGAAACACGTGCGCGCTCAGAAAATCCACCAGCGCACGCACCTTCGGTGACGGATGTTTGCTGGCGGGCCACAGCACATGCACGACGCCAGGCCGTTCGAGATGCGACGAGAGCACCGCGCGCAGGCGCCCGTCCGCGAGCGGTTCCCTGATCGAGAAGTCGGGCAGGTAGGCAATGCCACGCCCTTCGAGCGCGAAGCACACGCGGGTTTCGATGTTATTGCAGATCATCGAGACCGGCAGCGCGAGTTCCGGCTCGCCTTTGGCGCGACGCAGCGCCCAGCTTTCGAGCCGTCCCGTGCTCGGATAGCGATAGTGCAGGCAGGTGTGATCGAGCAGATCGGCGGGTGTTTTCGGCGTGCCGCGCCGTTCGAAATACGCGGGCGAACCCACCACGCGCCAGCGAAACGTGCCGAGCTTGCGGGCGACGAGCCGCGAATCGCCAGGCTCGCCGATCCGCACCACGGCGTCGAAACCTTCGTCGATCACATCGACGACGCGGTCGGTGAAATCGAGGTCGAGTTCGATCTGCGGATACGCCTGCATGAAGTCGCTGAGCACCGGCAGCATCAGCGCGCTGACGAGCGGCAGGCTCACGCGCAAGCGGCCGCGCGGCGCGGCGCTCGCCTGCGAAATCTCCAGCTGCGCCGCTTCGATTTCGGCCAGAATGCGGCGGCTGCGTTCGAGAAAACGCGCACCTTCCGACGTCAGCGTGATGCTGCGCGTGCTGCGATGAAAGAGCCGCGCGCCGAGCTTGTCTTCGAGCCGCGCGATGCTCTTGCCGACCGCCGACGCCGAGACGCCCAGCACGCGTCCGGCCGCCACGAAACTGCGCGTTTCGGCGACCTGGACGAACACCATGAAGCCGTTGAGGCTTTCCACTCGATCTCTCCATTGCGGACATCGGTGTCCGCATAACGCGGAACTCTACCCCACTTTTTCTTCAATCGTCGGATCACTATCGTGGAGGCATGTTCTTTCGACGAGGTCGAACCGATGACGATTTCCGCTTTTGCTGCGCGCCTGGATGACGCTTCCACGTCGCTGTCCGCGCGTGTTCACGAGGTAGTCCGGCGCGCGCTGGACGAGCGGCGACTGGTGGGCGCGGTCGTGCTCGTCGCGCAGGGCGGCGAGCTGATTCACCGCGAGGCCGCCGGGCTGGCCGATCGCGAAAGCGCGCGGCCGATGCGCGTGGATACGCTGTTCCGGCTGGCGTCGGTCAGCAAGCCGATCGTGTCGACGGCGGCGATGGTGCTGGCCGCGCAAGGGCGGCTCGACCTCGACGCGGGCATCGAACGCTGGCTGCCGACATTCCGTCCGCGTCTGGCCGATGGGCGCGCGGCGCGCATCACGGCGCGTCAACTGCTCAGTCATACGGCGGGGCTCGGCTACCGTTTTCTCGAAGCCGATGACGATGGCCCGTACGCACGCGCGGGCGTGTCGGACGGCATGGACGATTCCGCTATCGATCTCGCGGAAAACCTGCGGCGTATTGCGAGCGTGCCCTTGCTCTACGAGCCGGGGACGGCGTGGGCTTACTCGCTCGCGATCGACGTGCTGGGCGCGCTGATCGAGCGCGTGCAGGACGCGCCGCTCGCCGTGGCGGTGCGCGATCTCGTGACCGGTCCGCTTGGCATGACGGAAACTGGCTTTCATGTGCACGACGCCGCGCGACTCGCGACGCCCTATAAAAACGGCACAAATGAATCAAACGACGACCACGACGAGGCCGGTCCGCGATTGCTGCGCGAAGGCGATCTCGTCGCGCCGTTCGAAGGGACGGTCGGCATCCGCTTCAGTCCGGCGCGCGTGTTCGATCGTGCGGCGTTCCCCTCTGGCGGCGCGGGCATGGCGGGCAACGCCGAGGATGTGCTGCGGCTGCTCGAAACCTTGCGCGAAGGCGGCGGCGCGCTGCTGCCCGCCGAATTGGTGGCGCAGATGGGCCGCGACCAGACCGGCGGCCGCGAACCGCCGGATGCGCCGGGCTACGGTTTCGGCCTGGGCTTCTCCGTGTTGCGCGACCGCGTGCGCGCCGCGTCGCCCGAGTCGAACGGCACCTGGCGCTGGGGCGGCGCGTACGGCCATTCGTGGTTCGTGGATCCGGCGCGTCAACTGAGCGTCGTCGCGCTCACGAATACGCTTTACGAGGGCATGTCGGGCCGCTTCGTGACCGAATTGCGCGACGCCGTCTACGGCGTAGGCGAGGTGGCGCGGTGACGCCCGCCATCGACGCACGCCTGCCGCTCGCGAAGCTGTTGCCGCTGTCGCTCGCAGCCTTCGTCACGATCCTGACCGAAGCGCTGCCTGCCGGGTTGCTCGCGCAGATGGCGCAGGGGCTGGGCGCCTCGCAGTCCGCGGTCGGTCAGACCGTGACGGCGTACGCGGCGGGATCACTGCTGGCGGCGATTCCGCTCGTCGCCTCGACGCAGCGTTTGCGACGCCGTCCGCTGTTGCTGGCGGCGATAGCGGGCTTTGTCGTCACGAATGCGTTCACGGCGCTCTCGCACCATTACGCGCTGACGCTGGTCGCGCGTTTTATCGCCGGTGTTTCTGCCGGGTTGATCTGGGCGCTGCTGGCGGGCTACGCCGCGCGGATGGTGCCCGAGCATCGCAAGGGCGCGGCGATTGCCGTGGCGATGGCGGGGACGCCGCTCGCGTTGTCGCTGGGCGTGCCCGCGGGGACGCTGCTCGGCACGTGGACCGGCTGGCGCGCGGCCTTTTGTGTGATGAGTGTGCTCGCCGTTGCGCTGCTCGTGTGGGTGCGGGCGATCGTGCCGGATTTTGCGGGGCAAACGCAGGGGAAAACGCAGGGGAAAATGCAGGGAAAAGCGCAAACCCGGCGTCCCGCATTGCGCAGCGCGCTCAGCTTGCCAGGCGTGCGCGCCGTGCTGCTGGTCGTGTTGACTTTCGTGCTCGCACACAATCTGCTTTACACGTATATCGCGTCATTTCTTGCAACGGCGAGTCTGGGCGATTCGACCGATCGTGTCTTGCTGACGTTCGGCATCGCGTCATTGTTCGGGATCCTGATCGTCGGCGTATTGATCGATCGGCATTTACGCACACTGACACTCGCCAGCACGCTGCTGTTCGCCGTCGCGACGCTGATGCTCGCGCGCGCGGGCAACGCGGAAACCCTCGTTTATACGGGCGTGGCCGTGTGGGGCCTCGCATTCGGCGGCGCGGCGACGTTGTTTCAAACAGCGCTCGCCCATGCAGCGGGCGAGGCCACCGACGCCGCGCAAGCTGTGCTCGTCACGGTCTGGAATGCGGCGATCGCGGGCGGCGGCATGATCGGCGGCGTGCTGCTCGACCGCTTCAGTATCGCCGCGTTTTTTCCGGTGCTGCTGGGCTTGCTCGGCGTGACGTTCGTGGTCGTGTGGTTCGCGAAAGACCACGGTTTTTCCGCGCGAACTTCGCGAAATCCCACCGAAGCTGTGCCTGCCGAGCATTGCAGCCGTTAGACCGCGAACCCGCGAAGTCGCGCATTCAATGCCAGAACAGCGCGATCAGAATGATGATGGGAATCGGCACACCGAGCATATAAAGAAGAATCGAGCGCATGTCAGTCTCCTGGCGTTAGAAGAAAGAAAATCGTTGCGATGCCTTGAAACAGGCCTCAAACCGGCATCACCATTCGCGCATGCGGGCGCCCACCGTCGCCATCAGACTGGCAACGAATGCGCCCAGCAGCAGCGAAACGAACAGCCACAACGTGACGTGGATGGTGGCCTTGCGCGCCGTGTCGGCGGCTGCGCGCGCGGCGTTGTCGATCTGGGTCGTCTTGTCCTGCAGACGCGTCCAGGTTGTCGTCACGCGAGCGCGGGCGTCGGCGGGCGCGAGTCCGGTGCGTTGCGCGACGATGCGCGCGACGTAGTCGCTGTCCTCGGATGAGAGCGCGCCGTTCGCGGGCAGACTGTTGAGGAAGATGCGCGCGATTTCCTGCTTTTGTTCGACGCTCGTGAGCGCGGTGTCCGCGTTTTGCGCGGCGGGCGTCGGCGCATCCGCGACGGGGCGCAGCATGCCGTCGATCAGATAGCCCATCGGCCAGCTTCGATACGCGGCGAGCGCATTGCCGCGATCGAGCGTGGACAAACCGCTCGCGAGCGGTGCGCCGCCCGACGCGCTTTCATGCGCAGCCAGCGCGCTCGCCCCTTCGCGCGCGATGCCCGAGAGCGCGGAGGTGAGCACGAAGGCGGTCAGCAAGGTGGCGAGCGCCCACGCCAGAAAACCGTGCGCGGTGTCGCGGAAGTGCGTTTCGTCGGTGCCGATGCCCGGCCAGTGACGGCGCAGGCGACCCGCAAGATAACCGCCCAGACCCGCCGACATGATTTGCGTCACGCAGATCCAGACGATGGCGGCGAAGCCAAACGCTTTCGCATGCGCGCCGCTGCCCGGCCACGGCGAGAGCGACGAGAGCCCGAGCCCGGTGCCGAGCGTGAGCAGAATCAGCGCGAACGCGGCCATCGCGACGGCGCCCGCGATCACGGCGGACCACGAGACGGCGGAGCGCGCGCGCCCGCTGCGTTCATAGGGTGCTTGCAGGGCGCGCTCCGCGGCGTATTGTGCGTCTTCTCGCGCATCCAGTCGGCGTGTCTCGTCCATGATGCCTCCGCTGTCCGGTTGGAGCGCGGCGCCGGACTGGGTGTCTGACGCCGCGCGTGTCATGTCGAACACCGATCAGCAGAAAGCGTGCCGCGACTGGCGGTTGTCATGAGCGATGCACGCGAGACGGCCTGAACGGCCTTACTGGCCGAAGTAGACCGGCTTGAGGCCGGTCGCGCCGGTGTGCGCCGGCTGGACGGTTGCGCTGGACGACTGCTGGGGCAGGCGGTTGGGGCCCCATGCCGACGAACCGTCCGCGACGCCGCCGTATCCGCCCGTCGAGGCCGCGCTGACCTGCTGCGCGCCGATACGCGCTTCGGCCGCCTGCACCTGACGCGGATACGACGCCTGGTCGCCGACCGACTGGTCGTAGCCCGCCTGGCGCATCTGCATCTGATCCTGCTGCACTTGCGCACGCGTGAGCGAATCGGACGACGGCGCGGTCTGCGCGAGCGCGACGATCGGCGTGGCGAAGAGTGCGGCGACAACGGCTGTGCGTTTGATGGCATTCATCCTGATTCTCCTGAAGAGTTGGGAACGCACTCTTCGGGAAGCAGGTGGTGTGCCGCGTTTTCGGTGAGGCCTTAAAAAAAGCGGTGTTTCGCCAAACGCTTTCGATTACCCGACATTAACCCACATTACCCGCCAACAAAACGCATCAACTCAAACGCATCAACCCTCGCCAGCCGCAATAAACCGCCGCTCGCGCATCCATTTCGTCGCCACCCATTTTTCGCCACCGAGCACAGGCGCGGCCGCGTGGCGCGTCTTGCCGTCGAGTCGACCGTTGCCGTCGCAGTATTCGAAATACAGCGCATTGCCTTTGCGCGGCACAACCGACAAGCCGATCTCCGGAAACACGGTTTCGCCGCCGGATTCGACATCGTTCAGATAGATCACGAGCGTGCTGACGCGCTGACCGCTGCGTGCAATCGAGGCCTGATTGGCCGCGTTCGACGGAATCAGGAAATCGAAATGCGGACGGCTTTGCGCGCCCGGCGCGTAATTCAAGACTTGCAGCCCTTCGCCATGTTCGATCGGCATTTGCATGAGTGCCGAGACGCGTGCGTCGATGGTTTGCAACAGGCTCGTTTCCGCGAGACGGAAAAACATGCCGAGACTGCTGCGATCGGTCGAGGTGATTTCCTCGCCGGTTTGCGGATCGACTGTGGTCGACGGTTTGAGGCGAGGCCGCGCAGCGTCGATCAGCGCATCGCATTCCGCGTGACTGAGCACGCCTTCGAGCACGGCAATCAGCGGTTGCTCGATACGCGAGAGCACGCGCACGTCGCGGTCGCCGCCCGATAACACCGAGACGCGCGGCAAGCGGCCGGATGCGATCTCGGCGGCCTCGCGCGCGACGGCCTCGCGCTCGACCGTGATCTGGCCATCGGGAATCGGCAAGCCTTCACGCAGCACGCGCGCGAAAGCCTGCACGAGGTCGCGCGCCGTGCGCGGATCGTACTGGCGCGAGGCGAGCGCTTGCACCAGTGCGTCGGGATCGGCGCCGCGCCGTAGCGCATCGAGAATCCAGTCGCGCAACGCGGCGGAAAAGTGCAGCGTGGCGAGCTGCGTTGGCGAGGCAGCATCAGGCGATGAACGAAAGGCGGACGGTGAAGTGGCGTTCATGATGAGCAGTCGATGACGTCGTTTCCCGGCTCATTCGGCGAAGCGCCTCGCGAGCGGGGCTGCAAGTATCGCTTCCTTGCAGTTGTGTTCGCAACAAATTTCCGATTGGTTTCTAAAATATTGGTACGCGAAAGCAATTTGGAATGTTTTTGTATTTTATTAACGAAATAGTCACATCTCCTGCCTAGCATCCCGCCTGCTGCACATGAGCGACAGCGACCCACGGGTGCCGTCGGCCGGGAGACATCTCGCCTGGGAGACACGCGTCGCCATGCGGGCGACCCGCATGACGATCGGTGATCACCATCGGTGACGACGACCGGCGCGGCGCACAACGACAACCATTGATAAGCCGCGACGAACCGGCGATAAAACAATGAGAATGCACCAGAGAATCCGAGGCAATTCCCCCACTTTCGTCCCTCTGCTGACCGCGTTCGCGGCGGCCGCCATGCTCGCGGGCTGCGGCGGCAACGGCAATAACAACAACGGCGCGAGCGGCACCGATCAGAATTCCGGCGGCGTGCAGCAGACGCTCAGCGGCGTCGTCACCGGCGCGGCGATCAAGAACCCGGGCGGCGTGGCCAACTCGTCCGCATCGGGCGTGGACTACGCGAAAAGCAGCACGGGTGACGCCGTCGATCAGACCTTCGTGCCGATCACGTACGCGAACGCCACGGTCTGCGCGGACACGAACAACAACGGCGTGTGCGATCAGGGCGAAGTCTCCACGCGCACCGACAGCAGCGGCCGCTTTACGCTGGCATCGTCGAGCGCGAAACTCGTGGCCGTGATCGACACGGATGCGACCTACAACGACCCGAGCGCCGGCACCAAAAACGTCGCGAGCAAGCTGGTGCTGCGCAGCGCGGCCGAGCAGGCGAGCGCGGGCGGAGACGTGGTGATCAGCCCGCTGACGACCGAAGTGGTGCGCCTGACCGAAGCCGAGCAACTGAGCTACGACGACGCGCGCAGCGCCATCGCGGGCCGCCTGAGCTTCACGGGCGGCACGGCCGATGTGACCGTCAAGGCCGACGACGTGGTGGGCGCGCTGTCCAGCACCGGCAGCGGCAGCACCGCGCTGCTGACCGAAGCCAACGCGTTGGCGAGCCGCTACACGCTCGCTTCGAAGATCCTCGATCGCGGCTACGTGAGCGACGTCACGACCGATCCGGTCACGACGGTCAAGGCCGCGCAGGACGCCGCGTTCAATCCCGAAGGCATTCCGCGCTACGACCATCTGTTCGTCGTGATCTTCGAAAATCACAGCAACCAGACGATCGACGATCCGGCCTATCCGAACTTCTACAAGTACCTGCACACCGAAGGCAACAAGGCCGCCAACTACTTCTCGACCGGCAACCCGAGCGAGCCGAACTACATCTCGCTCGCGAGCGCCGACGACTGGGGCGTGGCCGACGACAACGCCTGGAACTGTCTGCCCGCAGGCGACACGGCGAATCAGCCGAGCGATGTCTACGTGCCGGTGACGGCGTGTAATGCCGACACGAAGGTCCACAACATCAAGGGCCGCCGCAATATGTTCAGCGCGATGTACAACGCGGGCCTCGGCACGCGCGTGTACAGCGAGTCGATGAACCCCGGCCAGGATCCGCGTGTGGATGGCGTCGCCAACGCTTCCATTTCGGGCACGAACTCGGTCTCGGGCGCGACCGAGACAATGCCCGCGGGTCTCTACAAGACCAAGCATCATCCGGCTGTGAATTTCGACGACGTGCGCAACCGCCCGGACTTCTTCAAGAACCTGACGCGCTCGGTGGGCGGCGGCCAGTGGGATACGTCGATCGCGGCTTACGCGACGGCCAACAAGATCACCTGGAACACGCATCAGTTCGAGGACGATCTTCAGAGTGGCGACATCGGCGCGCTGAACTACATCGTGCCCGACCAGTGCGACGATATTCACGGCGTGAGCACCTGCAAGTCGACGGAAATCTCGCGCGGCGACGCCTACGCCAAGTACCTCGTGGACAAGATCGAAGCCTCGCCGATCTGGAAGAACACCAACCGGCGTGCGGCCATCGTCATGCTGTTCGACGAAGGCACGAGCTTCTACGGCAGTTCGTCGTGCTGCGGCTGGAACGTGGGCGGCGGCACCACCAGCGGCGCGCCGCTCGGCGAGGGCATCACCACGGCGATTCCGAAGTACAGCGGCGGCAACAAGGGCGACGGTCCGACGATCTTCTCGCTGCTGACGAATCAGCCGAAGGCGCCGAAGCAGATCGTCGATTCCGACTCGTATAGCCACTTCTCGTTCGTGCGCACGATGCAGGACATGTTCGCGCTGGCCGACCCGGCCGTGGCGACGTCGTATATGAACCGCTCGAAGTACACCGAGAAGTTCATCGCCGACAACCTCGCGAATCTGGCCGAGTACTCGGGCAGCGCCAACACGCACTTCGACTCGGTGCGGCCGATGAATCACAAGTACGTGATGCAGGCCGGCGATATCGAATCGGGCGGCAGCACGAAGGGTGTCAGCGGCAGCGGCTCGGTGGGCAGCGGCAACAACACGGCCACCGGACCGGACGCCACGCAGACCAACATCTGGGCAATCAAGTCGTAAGGCCGGACGCCGGACAAACGGTCCGTCCACGGCAGCCGAAGCGCCCGCGCGAGCGGGGCGCTTCGGCGTCGTACGTGCTTTCGGAATGTCATGCCGGTCATCTGCATTTGATTCGGAATGCGAATGATCGGCCTCAATCGTTATCATCATGCGCCAAACCCTGCTTGCTGCCGGCTTCACGGCAGCCGCGCTCGCCGTTGCACTCGCCGCCTGCAAACCCGCGACATCTGCGGATTCTTCCGGCGCCGTGAAGGCGAATCAAGCCATCGTGCCGGTCAAGGCCGAAGTGCCGCTTGCCCCTGCCTCGCCGTTGTCGCCCGCCGCGCAAGTCGGCGCGAAGCTGTTCTTCGACCCGGCGTTGTCCGGCTCCGGAAAAATGGCCTGTGCGACCTGCCACGATCCCCAACACGCGTATGCGCCGGCCAACGATCTGTCCGTGCAACTGGGTGGCCGCGATGGCTTGCAGCCCGGCACGCGCGCCGTGCCGACGCTGATGTACAAGGATTACACCAACCCGTATTCGGATACCTTCCAGAATCCGGACATGGTCAGCGATCCCGGCCCCGGCGGCGGCCTGACGTGGGACGGCCGGGCCAATACGATCGCCGAGCAGGCCGCGATTCCGCTGCTGGCGCCCAACGAAATGGCCGCGCAGAGCAAGGCCGCGGTCGTGAGCGCCGTGCGCGAGGGCGCTTACGCCGAGCAGTTCCGCGCGGCCTACGGCGCGAATGTGTTCGACGACACGGACCGCGCGTTCGCACTCGTCGGCGCGGCCTTGCAGGCGTATCAGGTCGAAGACCGCAGCTTCCACCCGTATAGCAGCAAGTTCGATCGATACCGCAACAACAAGGTCGGCGGCGCGCTGACCGACGCCGAAATGCACGGCCTGCGCGTGTTCCTCGATCCGAACAAGGGCAATTGCGTGGCGTGCCATCTGATTGGCGGCGGCAACGACGGCAGTCAGGACATCACCAGCGATTACTCGTTCAACGCCATCGGCGTGCCGCGCAACAAGGCGATTCCCGCCAACGCCGATCCGAAGTATTTCGATCTCGGCTTGTGCGGTCCGTTGCGTACCGATCATCGTCCCGGCAAGGACAAAGGCGCGAGCGCGACGTGCGGCATGTTCAAGACACCCGTGCTGCGCAACGTGGCGACGCGGCACGTGTTCATGCACAACGGCGTGTTCAGTTCGCTCGAAGACGTCGTGCGTTTCTACAACACGCGCGACACCGAACCGGAGAAGTGGTATCCGCGCGACGCGCGTGGACGCGTGAATAAATTCGACGATTTGCCCGCGAAATACCGCGCGAATATCGACAAGCAAATGCCGCTCGATCTGCGTCGTGCCGGCAGCCGCGCGCCGATGACCGACGACGAAATGCGCGATCTGATCGTGTTCCTGAAAACGCTCAACGACGGCTACGTGCCGCCCGCGCATGCCGATGCCGATCGCGCGCATCTGCATAGCGTGGCGAACGCGATCAACGATCCGGCAGCGCATAAGCCGGGCGTGCAATGAGCGACAGAAACCCCTTGAAAATAGCGATGAAACCACTTTTTATCATCACGCTGATCGCAACGGCGACGCTCGCGCTTGGCGGCTGCAATCGTCCCGGCGACGCTAACGAGGCGAATCTCAGCGCCGCGTTGGAGAAACATTTCGAAGTCCACGGCGATCTGTGCATTGGTCGTCATACCTGGCCCGTCGATGTGCCCGACGTGCCGGCCGCCGGTCAGTTGCGCGACGGCATCCAGATGCCTGCGCTCGAACATGCCGGGCTTGTCGACCATGTCGACGCGGAAATGAAAATGCCGCGCCGCGACGGTGCCGACGAAACGGTGAAGGCGCGCCGCTACGCGCTGACCGCGAAGGGCAAGGCGCTGTTCAATGCGCATCCGCATACGGCCGCTCGCGGCGCTGACGCGGCGCAGCCCGACCTGTGCTACGGCCACGTGCGGCTGAACAAAATTGCGGGCTGGGACGCGCCGCACAAAAGCGAGGACGATCCGGCGCATCTCGTCACGACCGTGCGCTACACGTACACGCTCGACCCCGCGCCCTGGGCGCGCGATACGGCGGTGCAGGGCGCGTTTCCCGTGCTCGCGCGTGTCGTGAAGGGCAGCGGCGCGCTGGAGTTGAAGCAGATGCTGGTTGCCGCCGACGACGGCTGGCATCCGCTTTAGTTTGAGCGCTGAACGAAGCCAGCCGAAGCGAAGCGCGCGGCGCATGGCGAAGGCGATGAACACTTCGCATGCCGCCGCGTGACTTCGCCTGTCGTCGCGACGGGATGAGCCTGTGCCGCTAATGTCGGCACAGTGCATCCCGAGATTGGTTCATGAACGTCGACAAACTTTCCCACGCCGCGCAATCCGGCATCCAGCAAACGGGCAACGACGCCCACACGCCGCGGCCCGATCACACGAGCGCATCGACTTCGCAGATGCCGTCGCAGTTGTCGGCGCTGTCGCCGCGCAGTCGTTCGGGTTCCGTGGACGGCAATACGTCCGGCAACACGTCCGGCAACGAGGCGGGGCCGTCGCGCTTTCGCGCGAGTCAGGGCAGCCAGGGAACGCAGAACGCGTCCGCGGGCCGCAACCCGAATCTGCTACACAACGACACGAACGACACGCAGTTCTTTCCGCTCGTGGACGACCTCAAGAATTACGACGACAAGTATGTGTACGTCACGCATGGCACGCCGGCGTCGAACCTCGCTGGCATCAAGCAGACCGGCCTCGACCCGAGGCAAGGCGGTAGCCAGCTCGGCGCGGCGTCCTACGAGCGCATGCCCAGCTCGGATTCGATCGGCAAGCTGAAGTACGCGCACGATCCGAATATCGCGCTCAAATATTCGAACGAGCCCGCGAACAACGGACGCGTGGGCCTGCAACTCGAGGCGCGCGTGAAGCGTGAGGACTTCCTGAACCGCTTCGATGGCGATCCAGGTTCGACTTACTGGCGCGCGGAAAGCGGCGGCGAGAACGCGCCCGCGAAAATCAACAACGAGCCCTACAGGCAGTCGATGGAACCGGCCATGCCGCAGGCCGCCAACACCACGCGGATCTGGTCGTCCGAAACCAATCAGCACATTCCGCCCAAAGACGTGCGCGTGGTGGGCGTGTCGGTGCCGGCGCATCAGAGCGTCGATCCATCGACGCTACACACCGAGTACGGCGACGAATAAGCGACGAATAAGCGACATGGCTGTGAGGGCGCCGTGACCGGTGCCAAACCGGTACCCACGCGCCCCATTAAAAAACTACTAGACGACCGGTCGACTACGTGTCATAGTGCGACCCATGGAAACGATCAACACCCCCGAAACCGCTGACGTTCGCGAAAAGATCATCGCGATCGGGCAGAGCATCATCGGCGCGAAAGGCTTCGCGGCGGTGGGCCTGAGCGAGATTCTCGCCGCGGCGGGCGTGCCGAAAGGGTCGTTCTACTATTACTTTGCGTCGAAGGACGCGTTCGGCGTGGCGCTGCTCGAAAATTATTTCGAGGACTATCTGGCCGAACTCGACAAGACGCTGAGTCTGCCCGGCATGAACATGGCCGGGCGACTGATGAAGTACTGGCAGATCTGGCGCGAAACGCAGTCGTTTTTCGACTGCCAGGGCAAATGCCTCGCGGTCAAGCTGGGCGCGGAAGTGGCCGACATGTCCGAGCCCATGCGGGCGGCGCTCAATCGCGGTACGGCCGGGGTCGTTGCGCGGCTGGCGCGGGCGATCGAGGCAGGCGTCGCCGAAGGTTCGCTCACGGTGGACGCCGAACCGCGCGTCGTCGCGCAAAGCCTGTATCAGCTTTGGCTCGGCGCCAGCGTGATGGTCAAGATCGTGCGTAACCTCCAGCCGTTCGAGGTCGCGCTCGAAACCACGCGTCGCACGCTGCATCTGCCGGTCTGATCGGCGCAACAACGGTTTTCCAGGCACTTCCTCCGAAGTGCCTTTTTTAGGCCCGGTTACTAGACGACCGGTCTACTATATGGGGCACATTGCCTCGCTCGACGGAGAAGCAACATGAAAGTCCTGATGGTTCTGACCTCGCACGATCAACTGGGCAACACCGGACGCAAGACGGGCTTCTGGCTCGAAGAACTGGCCGCGCCGTATTACGCGTTCCAGGACGCGGGCGCGCAGATCGTGCTCGCTTCGCCCCAGGGCGGACAACCGCCGCTCGACCCCAAGAGCGACGAGCCGGCGTTCCAGACCGAGCTGACGCATCGCTTCCAGGCCGACGCCGTGGCGAAGGCGCAGCTTGCGGCGACCGTGCGTCTCGACAGCGTCTCGCACGAGGACTTCGACGCGGTCTTCTATCCGGGCGGCCACGGCCCGCTTTGGGATTTGGCCGAAGATCCGGTTTCGATCGCGCTGATCCAGTCGTTCTTCGCCGCCGGCAAGCCGACTGCACTGGTGTGCCACGCACCGGGCGTGCTGCGCCACGCGAAGGCGCCGGACGGCCGTCCGCTCGTGGAAGGCCGCAAGGTGACGGGCTTCACGAATACCGAAGAAGAAGCCGTGGGCCTGACGCAAGTGGTGCCGTTCCTCGTCGAAGACGAATTGAAGGCGAAGGGCGGCATCTATTCGAAGCTCGACGACTGGGCGGTGTATGTCGTGACCGACGGCGTGCTGATCACCGGCCAGAACCCGGCGTCGTCCGGTCCGGCCGCGCTCGAACTGCTCGCGCATCCGGCGCTCAAGGGCAAGCGCTAATCACATCACAACGAGAGCCCGGCACAGGGCTCCGTCGATTCAAAAGACAACGAACGACAACATCCATTTCACGCGGCGCGGGCGATTCAGCCCGCACCCTCTCGCAACACGTTTCAGGAACTCATCATGCAGCACTCCGAATTTTTCGATGCCGTCGCGCTCGGGCCGTATCGACTCAAGAACCGCATCGTGCTGCCGCCGCTCACGCGTCAGCGCAGCGCGCGCGACGGCGACGTCGCCACCGACCTCATGGCCGAATACTATCGGCAGCGCGCGAGCGCCGGTCTGATCGTGAGCGAAGGCACGCAGATCGAGCCGCGCGGCCAGGGTTATGCGTGGACGCCCGGCATCCATACCGAGGCGCAAATCGCGGGCTGGCGCAAGGTGACCGATGCCGTGCACGAAGCGGGCGGCATCATGTTCGCGCAACTCTGGCACGTGGGCCGCGTTTCGCACAACGCGCTGCAGCCGGACGGCGCCGCGCCGGTCGCGCCCTCGGCGCTCAAGGCGGAGCAAGCGAAAGCGTTCATTGCGACCGGTCCCGACACCGGCACGCTGATCGCGCCCCCGGTGCCGCGCGCGCTGAGCACCGTGGAAGTCCGCGAGATCGTCGAACTGTATGCACAGGCCGCGCGTAACGCGCTTGCTGCGGGTTTCGATGGCGTCGAAATTCACGCGGCGAACGGCTATCTCGTCAACCAGTTTATTTCGGCGCATTCGAATCAGCGTGACGACGAATACGGCGGTTCGCTGCAAAACCGTCTACGCTTTTTGCGGGAGATCGTCGAAGCGGTGACGAAGGTCGTCGGTCCGGGCCGCCTGGGCGTGCGTTTTGCCCCGCTGTTTGCAGGTACCGATGAGGACCGCGTGTATATCGGCCTCGTCGAAGAAGATCCGCATGCGACCTATATCGAAGCCATCAAGATTCTCGATGAATTCGACGTGGCCTATCTGTCGATCGCGGAAGCCGACTGGGACAACGCGCCGGATCTGCCGCTCGAATTCCGCCGCGCCGTGCGCGAGACATTCCGGGGCCGCATCCTGTATGCGGGTCGTTACACGGCGGAACGCGGCGCGCGTCTGCTCGCAAGCGGTCTCGCGGATCTGATTGCATTCGGCCGTCCTTTTATTGCGAATCCCGATTTGCCCGCGCGTATTGCCAACGGCTGGCCGCTGAATCAAGTCGATGCCGCCACGCTTTACGGCGGCACGGAAAAAGGCTTTACCGATTATCCGACGTACAGTGAATCCCAACGTCTTTCCACCGAAGAGGTGCTGTGATGAGCAATAACATTGAAAGCAAGGTCGTGCTGATTACCGGCGCAAGCAGCGGCATTGGCGCGGTGTCCGCGCGTCATCTCGCGGCGCAGGGCGCGCACGTGGCGGTCGCCGCGCGGCGCACGGATCGCCTCGATGCCCTGGTCGCGGAAATCGAAGCGGCGGGCGGGCGCGCGAAGGCGTATGCGCTCGACGTCACCGACAAGGCGCAGGTCGAGAGCGTGGTGGCGGCCGTCGTCGCCGATTTCGGGCGTCTCGACGTGCTGATCAACAATGCGGGGCTGATGCCGATCCGTCCGATGGCCGAAGTGAATACGGACGAATGGGACGCGATGATCGATGTGAATATCAAAGGCACGCTGTATGGCATTGCTGCCGCGCTGCCGCGTTTTCTGAAACAGCAAAGCGGTCATTTCATCAATCTGAGTTCGGTGGCGGGCATCAAGGTTTTCGCGCCGGGCGGCACGGTTTATTCGGGCACCAAATTCGCCGTGCGCGCGATTTCCGAAGGGCTGCGCCAGGAAGTCGGCGAGAACATTCGCGTGACGTCGATCGAGCCGGGCGCCGTTGACAGCGAGCTGAAACTCAGCACAACGGGCACGGCGCAGCAAACCGTGCTCGACTTCTACAAGCAGGCGGTGCCGACCGAGTCGGTGGCGCGCGCGATTGCGTTTGCGATCGAACAGCCGGGCGACGTCGATATCAACGAAATCGTGATCCGGCCGACTCGCCAGGAATTCTAGGCATCCGGCCCGCCCAATCCGCACGATCCGCGCGCGAGTCATTGCGAAGCGGATCGTGCGGGCGGTAGAATTCGTGTCGCCGAAAATAGAGTGGCAGGTTGGTATCTCCTGCGCCCCGCGAGGGGTTCTATGCATGCCACGGCGTCAACCTGACTTTCACAAGTTGAGGGGACGCGCGGGGGTATGGACTGCGCGCCCCGCACGAATGGGGATGTGTACCGATGCGCAATCACGCAAACGATCCGGCGGCCGGCAACGGCGTAGTGTTCAGCGACACGAGTTTCAATCGCGACGACCTGACTCGCGCGCTCCGCGAGTCCGGCGACGAGCCGACTTTCGAGCGCTGCCAGTTCGACGGCGAAGACCTTTCCAATATCGATTTCCGCGCGGCGCGATTCGCGCAGTGCACGATCGGGCAAACCCGCTTCGAGCACAGCGATTTATCGCGCACCCGCTGGATTGGCTGTCGAGGCGCGGCGGCCAGTTTCCGCTATGCGAATGCCGGCGACGCGCGCTTTATCCGCAGCGATCTGAACAATACCGACTGGACCGGCGCGAAACTCGCTTCGACCGTATTTACCGAAGTGAAATTGACGGGCGCGCGTTTCATCGACACGCGCGCATTGGGCCTCAGTTTTCACGATTCGCTGCTCGTGGGCGCCACGCTTCGAGGTTTGTCGTTTCGAAAACAGACGCTCGAACAATTGAATTTCTCCGATGCCGATCTCGCGGATTGCGACTTCCGCGACGCCGTTTTCGAGGGCGGCAGCCTCGGCAACGTGCGCCTCCTCAACACGCGTTTCGACGGCGCGGATCTGCGTTCCGTCGATTTGAGCGGGCTGCGTTTATCGGATGTTTTGCAGCATCTGAAAGGCACGATTCTTTCGGTCGATCAGGCGGTTATGCTGGTCGGCGATTGCGGCGTGCGTGTGATGTGAATCGTCCCAGCCGATGCTGCATAGACCCGCTGCCGAGGCACTATTGCACGGCGTGAAGATGACCGTCGACAATCGACGCAACGATCGGCGGCAACTGCGTCATCCGCTCGAACACGAGGCTCGCGCCCGCGTCGAGCAGTTTGCGGATCTGATCGCCGGGTAGATGTTTCGCGCCCGCGAAACCGAGCACGGTCATGCCGGCCGCGACGGCGGCGCGCGCGCCGGTCACGCTGTCTTCGACCACGAGGCAATGCGCGGGCGCGACGCCCACGCGATGCGCGGCGGCGAGATAGACGTCGGGCGCGGGCTTGGGATGCGCGACCTGATCGGCGGTAAATACGCGGTCGGCGAAGTGGTGGATGAGGCCCGTGCGTTGCAGCGCGCTCGACACGTAGTCGGCGTTGCTGTTGCTCGCGCAGGCCTTGCCGAGTGCGATCGCGCCGAGTGCTGCGTCGACGCCCTCGATCATGGGCGCGAGCACGGCGCCGCGGCGCACGGCGTCGTCGATGGTGGCGAGGGTTTCGGCATGAATGACATGGCCGAGCGTGTCGGCGACGCGCTCCAGCAGCGGCCGCGTGCGCATGCCGAGCAAAGGGCGCACGGTATCGGCGATATCGTCGCGCTGCCAGAGCGCTTCGAGCCGCTCGACGATGATGCGTTCCGCGATGGCTTCGCTATCGATCAGCACGCCGTCGCAATCGCAGATCAGAAAGCGGGCTTGCGGCAGGCTGCCGCTCGGTGTGGCTTGCATGGGGTGTCGTTCCATTTTTCAATCAGGCGCTGGCGCGCGGGGTGAAACTGCCGTCGCGCAGCGCGCGCTCGATGTCTTCGAGGCTGCGTCCGCGCGTTTCGGGCATGGCGAAGAAAATGAAGATCCACGCGAGCACGTTGAGGCCGCCGTACACCCACATTGCGCCGCCTACGCCGAGCAGTTTCGTCATCGAAAGGGCGGTGCCGGTGAGAATCAGATTCGAGCCCCAGAGCATCGCGCTGTGCGCGCCGGCCGCCTTGTCGCGTATCGGCAGCGGATAGATTTCGGCGCCCGTGAGCCAGCCGATCACCTGAATGCCGCCCGAGTTGAAGACCATGAACACGATCAGGCAGGCGATCACCCACCATTGCTGCGCGTGGCCGGCGAGATGGAAATGCAGCACCGCGCCCAGCACGAACAGACTCGCGGCCGCGAACGGCAGCGTCGCAAGACTCAGCGCGCGGCGGCCGAGATGGTCGATGCTGAACTTGCCGAGCAGCGTCATCGTGAGGTAGGTGAGCGCCACGCCGAGCGCGGCCCAGAGCGACGCCGAGTCGCCGAAGCCCGCATCGCGCAGGAAAGTGGGCGTGTAGTAGATCATCATTTCGATGCCCGTGAGTTGCGTGAACGCGGCCACGCCCAGACCGGCGATCAGCGCGGGACGCACCCACGGTTGCGCGAGCGCGCGCCAGCCGTGCGCGCCGCCTTCGTCGTGATGCTGCTGGGCGATTTCCATCATGTCGGCGATTTCCGCACGCACCTGTTCGCGCGTGTGGCGCACCTTCGCGAGTTCGATGCGCGCATCGCGCACGCGGTCGTGCTCGACGAGCCAGCGCGGACTGCGCGGCAAACGGCTCATGCCCGCGAGCAGCAACAGCGACGGCACGAGCGCCACACCGATCATCCATCGCCACGTGAACACATGCTCGCCCGCCACGCCGACGATCGCGGCGAGCAGAATGCCCACGCCAATCGCGCAGTTGAAATAGGTGACGAGGCGGCCGCGCTTGTCGGGTTCCGCGAGTTCGGCGATATAGGTGGGCACGACCTGGGTTGAGCCGCCAACGGCGAGGCCGATCACGAAGCGCGAGAGCGCGAGGCACGTCACGTTCGGCGAGCATGCGGCGGCCAGCACGCCCACGGAATAGAGCGCGGAAATCATCATGATGGCGCGACGGCGGCCTTGCGAGGCGGACAGGCGCGTGCAGGCGAGCGAGCCGATCACCGCGCCGAGCAGGATGATCGCGGCGACGAGTTCCTGGGCGCGATAGTCGAGCGAAAACTCGCGCGCGATGAGCGGCAGCGCGCCGGAAATGATGCCGGTGTCGTAGCCGTAAAGGCCGCCCGCGATGGCGGCGACCGCGGCGATCAACGTCATGTAGGCATCGGGTTTCAGGCGCTGCGCGGCGGCCGAGTCGAGTGACGTGGTGCTCATACGGCACCTCCGACGACGATCGACGGGCAGGGCGGGAAGGCAGTAGCGTGGGTCAACATGGGCGTGGCTCCTCAAGGCGTGGCGCAGCCGCGTGCGCGCCGCCGTGCGCGTAGGCAAGGCGGCAGCGAGCGAATAGCGCGAACTGCGCGTATGGGCGTGCGTATTTATTTCGCAATGCGAATTACTGCGCAAGCGCGGTGAAACTCGCATGGGCGAAGCAACGCATTTCGGCGCGAATCAACGTTGAATCAGCGCGATATCACACGAATGACGGAGCGGGCAAAAAGCAAAATGCAGCGTCAATCAGCGGGCAGGCCGCGTGAATCGCGTGACCTCGTGCTTGATCCGTACGTGAGCGAAACGGAGAACTCAGACGGCCGGCCGTGCGGGCGAGCAGGCAGACGGAAAGCGGCCGCAGGAAGCGGCGCAAGGAGCGGTACGACGCGGTCCGCGCGAGCGCAGGGGAGCGTTGTGACGGAGATGGGTCATGGCAGTCGCCTCGTTCTGAACCCGCATGACGCGTGAGCCGGTGAGAGCCGCCGCGTGGCGCGTGTTCTTTGGGGTTGCCGCACGATCTATAGCCGCACTTTGGGGGAAGGTGCCAGTGTCTCCCCTGGCACTTCAGTTCGGGTTGCCGTCGCGGCTCGCAGGATGATCGAGCTCGCGTGCCGCATTCAACAGAACAGTATCCGTCGATTAATGTGCAGCGCAACACATTGCGCTATTGCGATCAATTGTACATCATGCGGGCAAATGCTCAAAAACATCAGGAAAATTCGCCAAACCTCACGCGCGATTGAGCGGCGCAAGACGCTCCATCAATTGATCGACGAATAACGCCACCTTGCGCGAGCGCGAGCGATTGACCGGATGGATCGCGTAAAAGCTCGCGGGTTCCGGCTCGAACGCGTCGAGCACGGTCACGAGTCGGCCATCCTCGACGTGTTGCGCGACCTCCCACCACGACTTCTGCGTGAGCCCGAGTCCCGCGAGCGCCCACGTGACCGGCAAGGTCGAACTCGTACTCGCGAGCGCGCCCGCGATGCGCTGTCTGCGCGCGTGCTCGCCGCGTCCGAAACGCCACTCCGCGAACAGATGCGGCTGCGTATTGAAGACGAGACAGCGATGCGCGGCGAGATCTTCCGGTTGCGCGGGCGCGCCGTGCCGCGCGAGATACGCGGGGCTCGCCACGACCACGCGCCGCGTATCGAAGAGATGGCGGCCGATCAGATTCGCGTCGACGCTCGGACCGCCGCGAATGGCGACATCGAAACCTTCGGCGACGATATCCGCGTAACGGTCGTCGAGCGTCAGATGCAGGGCGATCTCGGGATAGCGCGCGGCGAACTGCTCGATGAACGGCGCGATCCACGCGTGGCCGAGCGGATTCGGCGCGGTCACGCGCAACGTGCCGCGCACCTCGCGCGCGCTTTCGGTCACGCGATGCTCGAGCGCGGTCAGGTCGCTGAGAATGCGCCGCGCCTCGTCGAAATAGGCCTCGCCCGCTTCGGTCAGCGACTGACGCCGCGTCGTGCGCAGCAGCAGCGGCACGCCGAGGCGCTTTTCGAGCCCGCTCACGCGATCGGCGATCACCGACGACGCGAGGCCCAGACGCCGCGCCGCCGCCGAGAAACTGCCTTGCTGCACGACCTCGACAAACACTTCCAGTTCGGTAATGGCATGCATGGGATTACACGGAAAAGCCGGGAGCTGTTTCCGGGATTTAACCATTTTTCGATGCAGCGCAGCATTGGAAAATTCGTGCGTTGCAGCATTTTTCCGTTCGACGAAGGGAGGCAAGACCCGTGATGCAGGCGATTCCCATGATGCAGAAGCCGAAACGACGCGCCGCGCGGATCGCGTGCGCGGCGGCGTTGCTGTTGAGCGCGGCGTCCGCCGCGCACGCCGCGGACTCGAATCTCGTCAGCACGCAAAAGCTGCGCTGGCAAACCGCGCAGGCGCTGGCGGCGGAGGCGGTGCGCGTCTGCGCGAGCGAGGGTTATTCGGTGACGGCCACGGTGATCGATCCCTCGGGCCATCAGCAGGCCGTGATCAAGGGCGATACGGTGCCGCTGCAGTCGTTGTCGGTGTCGTATCGCAAGGCCTACACGGCCTACGCGTACGGTCTCGCGTTCGACAAGGACAGCACGAGCGCGCTGATCGCCGCGAAAGTGACCGGCCCGCTCGACGGCGCGGTGCTCGCGACCGAGCCGGAAGTGCTGTTCATTCCGGGCGGCGTGACGTTGCGCACGGCGAATCGCGCGGCTATTGGCGGACTCGGCGTGTCGGGCGCGCCTGGAGGCGACAAGGACGAAGCGTGCGCGCAGGCCGCCGTCGACAGGTTCAAGGGAGACTTCCATTGAAGCGCCGCGATCTGTTTGCCGCGACGGCCGGCGCGGCGCTCGCCGCCGCGCTGCCTGCGAGCGCGCGAGCGGCCGGAACGGTGTCGGGCGATACCGCGCCTGCGGGCGCGTTCGAGATCGTCGCCGCGTTTTCCGGGGCGGGGCCGTCGGGCATCGCGGTGACGCCGTCGGGACGCGTCTTCGTCGGCTTTCCGCGACACGCCGACAATCACCGCGAGGCCACGCTCGCCGAATTGCGCGACGGCACGCTGATTCCCTATCCGGACGCCGCGATGAGCCTGCCTTCGTCGCGTCCGCCCGAGCAGCGGCTCATGTCGATCCACGGCATGACGACCGACAGCCATGGCCGTCTCTGGGCCATCGACGACGGCAAGCTCGCGGGCCAGCCGATCGCGCCGGGCGCGGCGAAAGTCATCGGCATCGATCCGGCGAGCGACCGCGTGATCGCGAATATCGTGCTGACGCCGCCCGCGATGCGCGAGGACAGCCACATGAACGATCTGCGCGTGGACCTCACGCATGGTGCGCGCGGCACGGCGTATGTCGCCGATTCGTCGTTCGGGCACACGGGCGCGCTCGTGGTGGTGGACATCGCGACGGGGCGGCAGCGCCGCGTGCTCGCCGCGCATCGTTCGACCCAGCCCGAAGCGGGCTTTCGCGCCGTGCTCGAAGGGAAGCCGCTGCGTTACGACGCGGCGCATCCGACTTTTCCGGTCGGTGGCGCGGACAGCATCACGCTCAGTGCGGACAGCACGCGGCTTTACTATTCGCCGCTGACGAGCCGTCGGCTCTACAGCATCGCGACCGATCTGCTGGCGAACTTCGACGCGACCGAGGCGCAACTCGCGGCCGGCGTCGTCGATCACGGCGAGAAGGTGATGACCGACGGACTCGCAACCGATGCCGCCAATCGTCTCTACCTGACGGCGGGCGAGCATGACGCGATCATGCGGCTCTCGCCCGACGGCAGCATGGACGTGGTGGTGCGCGATCCGCGTATCGTGTGGCCCGACGGCATCTTCGCGGATGCCACGCATGTCTGGTGCACGCTCGGGCAATGGAATCGATTGCCCGGTTTCAATGGCGGCAAGGATTTGCGGCAGCCGCCGTATCTGCTGATCCGCACGCCGATTGTCAGTAGCCCTGAGTTATCGTGAACGTGACGATGAGTGCGGCCGCCACCACGCCACGGCCCTGAAACACAGCCAGTTGGCAAGCACGACGCCGATCGCGACGAGCGGCAGCGCCGAGCCGTGAATGCCCGCCGCGATCAATCCCGCGCCCATCGCAAAGGCCGCGACGAGCGGGAGCAGAAACAGGGCGACGCCGCGCAGCACCGTCGCGCCGTTCAATACCGCGCGTATTTCGGCCCGCGTCATGCGCAGTTTGCCGATCTGCGCGATGCAGCCTGCGTAGACCGCGCCCGAGCCATAGAGACACGCGGCCAGCGCCACGCCCGCCCAATGAAACGGCGTCATGGGCGGCGCGGCGTGATCGCTGCGAAAGTTCACCGCGAACGCCTGCGTGACGAGCGGATCGACGGAGAGCATCAGCACGTAAAAACTCGCCGCCGAATACAGCACATAGCCGAGCCAGCCCGCATTGGCGCGGTCGAAAATCAGGTTCACGGGTTCGCGATACGGTCTCATGGAATCCGGTTTCTCCTCGCAACGATGCGCAATGCGTCATCACGGATCACGCCTTGCGCATCGGCCGCTCACTCGCTCAGCGACGCTTTGTCGCTGAATTGAACACTATTTTATCGGCGGCCCGAATCGCTGCGCATGCAATCAACGGGACGCAAACCTTTGCGCGATTTTATATACAAATAAGCTTTCCAAAACCCTTCAGAAGCCCAACGACGCTGCCGTAACCACAGACGTATCCAGCACGTCTGCGTGACGCGCATTTGCCGTGGGAGGCGTATGAAGGAACTGAAGCTATCCACTCGTCTGATTGCGGGTTTTTCGCTGTTGACGGTGTTGCTGCTCGGTGTGGCTGGCCTGGCGTTCTACGGATTGTCGCAACTGAACGACCGGCTCGACGAGATCGCGCGCGTCAACAATACCGAATCGCGGCTCGCCAATGTATTGAAGTCGTCGATTCAGGATCGGGCGATTGCCGTGCGCAATCTCGCGTTTCTGGAGAATCGTCCGGATCTGCTGGCCGAAGTCGATCGCATCAGAAGTCAGGATCGTATTTACGCCGACGCCGCGCGGCAATTGCGCGACATGTTCCGGCAGGAACCCGGCACGAGCGCGAGCGAGCGCAAGCTGCTGAGCGAAGTCGATCAACTCGAAGCGCAGGCCATGCCGCCGATGAACAAGGCCATCGATCTCGCGCTCGCCAACGATATCGCGGGCGCGACCCGCACGATCATGCACGAAGCGCGGCCGCCGCAGCGCGCGTGGCTCGCGAAGGCGGTCGCGCTGGCGGAACAGGCCGACGAGGAGAACGCGAAGTCGCAGAAGGCGGCGGTCGCCACGTACGCGAGCATTCGCGTGCTGGTCGGTTCGCTGGCCGCACTGGCGGTGCTGGCGGCGATCGTCACGGCGACGGTGCTCACGCGCAGCGTGCTGCGCCAGCTCGGCGGCGAACCCAGCGAGGCGCAGCGCATCGCCGGACAGATCGCGGCGGGCAATCTGCTCGTGCCGATCACGCTGGCGCGCGGCGACGAACGCAGCCTGATGGCGTCGCTCGAAGCGATGCGCGCGCAGCTGACACGCATCGTCATGGACATCAAGACGTCGGCGGAATCGATTGCGTCGGCGGCGAGCGAAATCGCGCAAGGCAACCTCGATCTCTCGCAACGCACCGAAGAGCAGGCCGCTTCGCTCGAACAGACCGCGGCGAGCATGGAGGAACTGACCTCGACGGTGAAGGCGAACACGGACAACGCGCGTCAGGGCAGCACGCTCGCGGGCACGGCGTCGCAGACGGCGGCGTCGGGCGGCGACGTGGTGCGCCGCGTCGTCAGCACGATGGAGGATATTTCGTCGAGTTCGTCGAAGGTGGGCGAGATCATCGCCGTGATCGAGGGCATTGCGTTTCAGACCAACATTCTCGCGCTCAATGCGGCGGTCGAGGCCGCGCGCGCGGGCGAGGAAGGGCGCGGCTTCGCGGTCGTGGCGGGCGAGGTGCGCACGCTCGCGCAGCGCAGCGCCGGAGCCGCGAAGGAAATCAAGGAGCTGATCGAAACGTCGGCTTCGTTCGTGCGCAACGGCTCGGCGCTCGTGCAGGATGCGGGCCAAACCATGCACGAAGTCGTGCGTTCGGTGCAGCGCGTGACCGACATCATGGGCGAAATTACCTCGGCCTCGGTCGAACAGACCACGGGCATCGAGCAGGTCAACACGGCGGTGACGCAGATGGACGAGGTCACGCAACAGAATGCGGCCCTCGTCGAGCAGGCGAGCGCCGCCGCGCAGGCGATGGCCGATCAGGCCGAAACGCTGCGCGCGACGGTCGCGATCTTCAAGGTGGATGGCGCGTCGGGCATTCGATGAAGCCGCGCTTCAATGAAAATGCTTAGGCACCGGAAACATATCCGCCGTCGACCGGCAAGGTCGCGCCGGTGATGAACGCCGCGCCCGGCGAAGCCAGAAACAGCGTGGCGCCGACGAGATCCTCGGCTTCGCCCCAGCGCTTGAGCGCGCTGCGCGCGGCGATCTTCTGCGCGGCGGCCGGCGATTCCCAGAGCGGACGCGTCATATCGGTGCGATGGTAGCCCGGCGCAATCGCGTTCACGCGCACGCCCGCCGCGCCGAACGCATGTGCGAGCGAACGCGTGAGGCCGAGCACGCCCGTCTTGCTCGCGCAATACGCGGGCACTTCGACATCGGCGAGATAGCTGAGCATCGACGCGACGTTGATCACGCAGCCTTTCGTGCGTTCGAGTTGCGGGCGCAGCGCCATCGACAGACGCATCGCCGCCGTGAGGTTCACGTCGAGCACTTCGCGAAACACGTCGTCGCGGTATTCGTCGAACGGACGCGCCACGCCCGCTGCATTCACGAGCACGTCGAGCGTTTCCGTTTGCGCCGCGAAATCCTGAATCGCCTGTGCATCGCGCACGTCGAGCTGCGCGAAGCGGATAGCCGAGAGCGTCGTGTCCGCGCGCAGCGTGTCGAGTTTTGCGGCGGAACTGCCGGTTGCGATCACGCGTGCGCCGAGCGACGCGAAGCCGTCGGCGATTGCGAGTCCGATGCCGCTCGTCGCGCCCGACACCAGCACGGTGCGGCCGTCGAACAGGCCGGGGCGAAAGGCGTGCAGTTCCTGCTTTTGCGTCGTGATCATTCGGTATCCTGAGTGTTGTGATGGGAATCGAATCGCGCGGCATAGGTATCCATCGCCTTGAGCGCGGCGACGACCATCGCCGGTTCGACCGGATAAGGTTCGTTATGGATGATTTCGCCAGCGCGGCAGGCACGCGCCGCGACAATCTCAAGCGCGGCGGTATCGGCCACGTCGACGTTGATTTGATGCAGGCGCGTCGGCAGTCCGACCGCGTGGCAGAAGTCGAAAACGCGCCGGCGTTCTTCGTCGGGCACCGTCGAGAGGAACAGCGAGGCGAGCACGCCGATCGCCACTTTCTCGCCGTGCAGCAGACCATGCGACGAGGGCAGATCGGCGAGGCCATGATGGATCGCGTGTGCCGCCGCCACGCCGCCCGATTCGAAGCCGATGCCCGAGAGCAGCACGGTGGCTTCGAGCGTGGCGTCGAAGTCGGGCGTGACGAGCTGGGCGCGGCAGTCGGCCACGGCTTGCGGCGCGTGCGCGAACAGCATGTCGCGGCACAGGCGGGCGGCTTCGAAGGCGAGCGCGGTGCCGCGTCCGCCGCACAGGTTGCGCGCGTAGGCGCGGCGGCAGGCGTCGGCTTCGTAGTAGGTGGCCAGCGCGTCGCCGATGCCCGCGATAAAGAAGCGCGCGGGCGCGCGCACGATCACGGCGGTATCGAGCAGCACGAGATCGGGATTGCGGCGCACGAAGCGGTCGCGGACCACGCGGCCTGCTTCGTCGTAGATCACGGCAAGCGCGCTGCACGGCGCGTCCGACGCCGCGATGGTCGGCACGCAGACGAACGGCAGGCGCAGGTCGTCGGCGGCCGCACGGCCCGTGTCGATCACCTTGCCGCCGCCGAACGAGACCACGATATCCGCGCCGCTCGAACGGATCCAGTCGGCGGTGTCCGCGACGGCGCGCTCGGTGCAGGCGGCGTCCACCGCGCGCACTTGCAGCGTGACTTTGTCGGCGCGCGCGAGCGACGGTTCGAGCAGGTTCGCGACATTGCGGTCGACGAGACAGGCCGCGCGCGTGCCGAGCCGCGCGAGTTCGGCGTCGAGCGTGTCGAGCGCGCCCGCGCCCTGGACGTAGCGCGAGGGAAAGATACTGGTTTTCAGCATGATCGTGGCGAGGTCGAGGGTGGAAGGGAGAGGCCGAGCGCGGCGGCGAGTTCGCTGGCGCTGCGCACGAGTTGAACCTGCGGCGGGAACAGCGCGACGTGGGCTTCTTCCGCGGGCCAGCCGAGCACGCGCATGCCCGCCGCGAGCGCGGCCTGGGCGCCGGTCGGGCTGTCTTCGACGGCGACGGCGTCGCGTACGTCGACGTCGAGCAAATATGCAGCGCGCAGATAAGACTCGGGATCGGGCTTGCCGTGGCGCACGTCGTTGGCGCTCACGGAAACGAGTTCGGGCGCTTGCAGGCCGAGCGCGTTCAGATTCGCTTCGAGCAGCATGCGTCCCGCGTTCGAGACGATCGCCTGACGCAGCCCGGCGGCTTGCGCGGCGCGCCAGACTTCCAGCGCGCCGGGCCGCGGCACGAGATGCCGCGCTTCGGCCACATAATGCGCGGCGCGAAACGCCGACCAGTCCGCGAAACCGGTCTCGATGCCGAAGCGTTCCTGCACGATGCGGTGTACCGCTTTGCCGGTCTGCCCGAACATCAGCGGATGCAGTTCGTCGCCCGCGATCACGCCGTTGTGCGCGAGCGCGGCGATCAGCGTGCGCATGTGGAGCGGTTCGCTGAGCGCGAGCGTGCCGTCCATGTCCCAGAGGACCGCGCGCGCAGAAGTGCCGGTTCGTGTGCTCATGCGCGTTCTCCCTGAAGTGCGTCGAGATCGTCGTAGAACTGCTGCGCGTTCACGTAGAGCCGTTCGAACAGCGGCATCATGCGGTCGTAGAGATCGCTCGCGCGCGGGTCGGGCTGCACTTCGCGCTCGAAGCGCACGAACTTGCGCACGGCGTCGCCGAGCGTGGCGAATTGCCCCGATGCAGTCGCCGCAAGCAGCGCGCAGCCGATCACGCCGCATTCGACTTCGGCGGGCACGAGGATCGGCGTGCGATACATGCTCGCCTTGATGTCGAGCCACAGCGCGGCCTTCGCGCCGCCGCTGGCCGCCACCAGACGTTCGATCGGCACGCCTTCGGGCTGGATCATCTGCATATGGCGGCGCACGCCGAACGCCACGCCTTCGAGCACCGCGCGATGCAGATGCGCGAGTCCATGCCGCGCCGCGATGCCGAAGAACTGCGCGCGCGAATTCGGATGATCGCCGAAACGTTCGCCGGTCAGATAGGGCAGGAAAAACAGGCCTTCCGCGCCGACCGGCGCTTCGGCGGCCTTGCGCGCGACGGCCTCGTAAGAGAGCGTGTTTTCGTGGAACGCGCGGCGCGCCCAGCGCATCGCGTCGCCGCCCGAGTCGAGCAGCGTGAAGCGGCCCCACAAGCCTTCGCAGGTGGCCACGTTCGAGACTTCCGGATGCAGCATCGGCGTGTCGGCGATCACCGTGATGATCGAGGAAGTACCGGTGATATCGGAGGCGAGGCCCGGTTCGTAGACGCCCGAGCCGAGCACCGAAGCCGGATAGTCCGCCGCGCCCACCAGCACGGGCGTGCCTTCGCGCAGACCGGTCGCGGCGGCGGCGGCGCGCGTCACGTGGCCGAGCAGCGCTTGCGGCGCGCGAATCGGCGGCATCTTGCGGATGTCGAGGCCGAGTTCGTCGAACATCGCGGGCGACCAGGCGCGCGTTTGCGGGTCCATCAGGAACATCATCGACGCGTCGCTCCAGTCGCACGCGCGCTCGCCGGTCAGGCGGAAGTTCACGTAGTCCTTCGGCATGAAAACGGTGGACGCGCGCGCGTAGGCGTCGGGTTCGTGATCGCGGATCCACTGGAGCTTGAACGCGGGCCACGCGGCCGTGGGCGGATTCGCGGTGCGCGCGAGGTAGTCGTGGCGTTCGTGCAGGCGGTCGGCGCTACGGTAGCGCGCGCGGAACGCGTCGACCTGCGCGGCCGAGCGCTTGTCGTTCCAGAGCGGCGCGGCGTCGCGCGTGAGTTCGCCGTCGGCGTCGATCAGCACGGTACCGTGCATTTGCCCGCACGCGCAGATCGCCGCGATCTGCTGCGCGGCGCCAGGCTCGGCGGCGAGCACTTCCCGGATCGCCTCGACCGCGCCCGTCCACCAGTCGAGCGGACGCTGTTCGGACCAGCCGTAGCGCGGCACGATCTGTTCGTGCTCGCGCGCGGCGAGGCGGCGGATCTTGCCGCTGGCGTCGACGAGCGCGGCGCGCACGCTGCCGGTGCCCACGTCGATCGCAAGGTAAGGGGTTGTCTCCATCATCGTTCTATGTGTCCGGGTCGCGAGGGAAGCGTGATGCCTGTCGTTCGAATCGGCAGGCTAACCGCTTTGCCGTGGGTCCGTCTGTGCGTTCGCGCGGATACGCCAGGTGCATTGCGTGCGCGCGCGATAGAGCGCGAGCGCGCCGCGCTCCGCGACGATGCGCGTGTCGATCACGGCGGGATCGAGCGTGTTGAAATCGAACAGGCCATGATGATGCGCGATCATCGCGCGCACGCCCGCATGCTTGCAGAGCGCCACGGCTTCGTCGAGCGTGAAGTTGCCCGGCACGCCGTTGCCGCTGCGTTCGTCGTCGCGGCCGTTCACGGGCAGCAGCGCGAGATGCGGCTGCAAGGCCGCCACGTTTTCATGCAGGCCGTCGTACGGCACGCAGTCGCCCGAGTGGTACACGCGCACGCCCGCCACGTCGATCACGTAGCCGAGCCACGGATGGCGGCCCTGATCGTCCACATCGAGCGTTTCGTGCGCGGACGGCACCGGCGCGATCCGCACGCCCGGCAGCGGCTCCACGCGCTCGCCCGCATCGACGGGAATCAGGCGCGCGACATCCACGCCGCAGCGCTTGATGGCTTCGTCGAGCGTGGCGGCGGGCACCACGAAACGCAGCTTCGGAAAGCGCCGGGCGAGTGGCTGGAGCGTGTCCGGGTCCATGTGGTCGGTGTGACGGTGCGTGCACAGCACGAGGTCCACGTGCTCGAAATCTTCGGGCGCGACCGGCGCGGCCATCATGCGCCGGTGCGGGTAGCGCGTGCCCTGATACTTGCGCGCGAGCGAATCGGAGAGATACGGATCGATCAGCAGACGCAGGCCCGCGCCCTCGATCACGAAGCCCGCCTGGCCGAGCCAGTTCAGCGCGACGCCGCCCGCGGGCGGCGCGGGCGTGAACGGTTTCGGCGCAGACCGCGCGCGCGCCGCGAGCTGCGCGGCGAGCGGCATCTCGAAGGTATCGACGTCGATCGACAGCATGGCGGCGCTCATCGTTACCAGCACACGTAGCCGCCGTCGGCGAGCACGATCGAACCGGTCATCAAGCTCGCGGCCTCGCTGGCGAGAAACAGCACCACCGAGGCGACTTCGTCGACGCGGCCGAGCCGGTTCATCGGCGTGCCGCCGACCCAGTGGCGATACATCTCCGGGTCGTCGTAGACGTACTTGTTCATTTCGGTGTCGATATAGGTGGGCGCGACCGCGTTCACGCGCACGCCGCGCGCGCCCCATTCGGCGGCGAGCGAGCGCGTGAGGTGATGCACGCCCGCTTTCGACGCGTTGTAGTTCGCCTGTTCCTGCGGCCGGTTGACGATGAAGCCCGACATCGAACCGACGTTCACGATGCTGCCGCCGCCGTGTTCGAGCATGCTCTTGCCGAACGCGCGGCAGCAGCGGAACACGCCGTTGAGATTCACGTCGATGACGCGGTCCCAGACTTCGTCGCTCATGGTTTCGGCGGGATGGTTCGAAATGGCGATGCCCGCGTTGTTCACGAGCACGTCCACGCGGCCGTGGCGCGCGATCACGGCGTCGTGCACGCGCTGCACGGCGGCCGCGTCGGTCACGTCGAGCCGTTCGCTTTCGACCTGCGCGCCCGCGGCCGTGAGTTTCGCGACGGCTTCGTCGAGCGCGCCTTGATGCATATCCGTGAGCACCACGCGCGCGCCCGCTTGCGTCAGCGCTTCGGAGATGGCGAAGCCGATGCCGCGCGCGGCGCCGGTCACGACGGCGAGCTTGCCGTCGAGGCGGAATTTGTCGAGATACATCGTCGATCCTTCGGTTCAGTGTCGGTTCGGTGGTCGTTCTTTATCAGACGGGCGGCCTGGCGGGCGCCGGCTTGCCCGCCGCAGCGGCGATGCGGCAGATTTCGTCGAAGTCCGGCCCGCGCGTCGGAATGTCGATATGAAACACCTCGGCGATCACGCGCGTCCAGCCATAAATGAAGTAGGTCCAGCCGTCTTCGACCTGCAGGGCGCGCGCGCTTTGCTGGGCTCGCGCCTGATCGAGAAATACCAGCTCGCCGCGATAGTTCAGATCCCAGGCGATGGCGCGTTCCGGGAACACGCCCGCGTTCGTGAGCGGTGAACCGGGCGCGTCCTTGCCGAGCCCCGTCGCGTTGATGACGAGCGCGCCCGGCGAGAGCCGCGCGAGCACCGCGTCGTTGTCCTGCGGACGCGGCGCGACGACGTACTCGCACGGCACGCCCAGATGCAGCTCGCGGTGAATGCGCTCGATTTCCTCCAGACGCGCCGCCGAGCGATTCGAGACGATCACGCGCGACGGCCGGTTCGCGCCCCGGCTTGCCTGCATCAGATGCCAGGTGAGGGCGATGGTCGAACCGCCCGCGCCCATCGAAAACACTTCCGCGCCGGTGCGCGCGAAATGCTCGGGCGGCAGAAAACCGTCGAGCGCGAGACCCGAGGTGATCGGGTCCTTCGCGTGGCAGATGAACTTGCCGTCGCGCTTCGAGAGACAACTGGTCTCGCCCATGATGCGCGCGTGCGGGTCGATTTCGTCGAAGAGATCCTCGCAGGCCGCGTACAGGTCGATCTTGTGCGTGGTCACGAGCGCGCCGAGCGACAGCGGATCGTCGCGCAGAAACTCGACGGCCTCGCGGTACGCCTCGCGGCTCGCGTGCAGCGGAAAGTCGATGCCTTTCATTTCGACGTCGCCGAGGCCGAGATGGCGCGCCCATTCGGGGAACACGCGCATGATCGAACTCTGCGCCGTGGTCACGCCGATGAAGTAGAAGGTCGGTCGGGTGGCGGCGGTGTAGCTCATCGGGCTTGCTCCGTTTCGTTGCGGCGCGCGACCAGCGCCTCGATTTCCGCGAGCGTGCGCGCGCGCCATTCGGGATTCGGCTCGCTGCGCCAGCCACGCTCTTTGTCCTCGACGATGCGCAGTCGCATGCCGTTCGAACGCTCGATGATTTCGTAGTCCTGGCCCGAGTCGGCCGGATAGCAGAACAGCATGACGAAGTCGCCCTGACCGAGATTGACCGAGCGGTGAATCCAGCGCGGCGGCACGTAGCAGACGGTGTTCGCGCGGATTTCCACGATGCGCGTTTCGCCGTCGGGCGCTTCCATCAGCATCAGGCCGTGGCCTTTGAGGCCGAAGTACAGCTCCGGGCGGTCGATGTTCGCGTGGATGTGCCCGCGCGTCATGAAGAACTCCTTGCCCACCTTGCCCGCGCTCATGCGCGTCACGCCCGTGATGAGGTCGCCCGGCTCCGCGTTGGGCCGATGGTCGGTGACTTCGTAGACGACTTCGTCCGCGCGCGCGGCGGCCAGCGCGTCGAACGCGGCGGCGTCGGCGTACAGACCGGCGAGATCGCCAAGCCGTTTCTGATAGTGCGAATCCGTACCGGTCATCAGACCCGTCTCCAGATTCACGTCGAACGAACGGGGTTCCGGCCATTGCATGGTGCTTCTCTCCCTGAAAGTGTGTCGATGCCAAAACGTTAGTATTGGTGATGATATAGTTTGTGAAACAAACGAACACTCGGGTTTTCACTAGGGTTAAACGTGTGTTTTGCAAATATAATGGCAGCAACACTATCGTTAATGCATCTCGGGTAGGAGACAGATCCCATGCAAGATCAGGCTGAAGAGGCGCGCCGCGAGGCAGTGGTCGCGGCATTGCGCGAGGCGCTCGGCGCCGCCGTGGTCAGCCTGCCGGCCGACTTCGCCGGCCGCCGTCACGCCGACTCCAGCCGCATGCCGTGCGCGGAGCCGATCGCGCTGGTGCGGCCGCGCACGACCGAACAGGTATCGAAAGCGTTGAGCATTTGTCACGCACACCATCAGCCGGTGGTCACGCAGGGCGGCCTCACGGGGCTCGCGGGCGGCGCGTGCATGCTGGGCGGCGAAGTGGCGCTGAGTCTCGAACTGATGAACGCGATCGAGGAAATCGATCCGGTCAGCGCGACCATGACCGTGCAGGCGGGCACGCCGCTGCAGACCGTGCAGGAAGCCGCCGACGCGGCCGGTTTCATGTTTCCGCTCGACCTCGGCGCGCGCGGCAGCGCGACGATCGGCGGCAATCTGGGCACCAATGCGGGCGGCAATCGCGTGATCCGCTACGGGATGATGCGCGAGCAGGCGCTCGACGTCGAAGCCGTGCTCGCGGACGGCAGCGTGGTCGGCGGCCTGCGCAAGATGATCAAGAACAACACGGGCTATGACCTGCGCGATCTGCTGATCGGCAGCGAAGGCACGCTCGGCGTGATGACGCGCGCCGTGCTGCGGCTGCGTCCCAAGCCGCGCGCCGTCTCGACCGCGTGGTGTGGTCTGCCCGACTACGAGAGCGTGACGACGCTGCTGCGGCTCGCGCAGGAACGCCTGCCCGCGGGTGTGTCGGCGTTCGAGGTGATGTGGCCGGGTTATTACGACTTCGTGCTGTCGCGCCTGCCGGAACTGCGCGCGCCGCTCGAAGGCCGTCACGCGTTCTACGTGCTGCTCGAAAGTAGCGGCGCGGATCCGCAGAGCCAGAACGACGTCTTCGAAGCCTTCCTCGCCGACATGCTCGAAGCCGGCACGCTGAGCGACGCCGCGCTGGCCGCCAACGAGGCGCACGCCGCCGCGTTCTGGGCGATCCGCGACGCGCCCGGCGAATACGGCCGCTTCATTCCCGGCCGCGTGTCGTTCGACGTGAGCTTTTCGGTCGCGCAGGTCGGTCTCGCGGCGCGGCGCTGCGAAGCGCGTCTGCGCGAGCACTGGCCCAACGCGACGATCCTCATCTACGGCCATCTCGGCGACGGCAATCTGCACATCGTCGTGCACGAGCCGGACTGGCCCGCGAGCGCCGCCGCCGAGGTCAAGCGCGTGGTTTATGGCGTGACGGGCGAGCTGGGCGGCTCGGTATCCGCCGAGCACGGCATCGGCACCAAGAAGCTCGAGGTGCTCGCGCTCTCGCGCACGCCTGCCGAACTCGCCGCGATGCGTGCGGTGAAGGCCGCGCTCGATCCGCGCGGCATCCTGAATCCTGGCAAGTTGTTCCTTGAGTCAACGCCCACGATGCAGTTGAAGTAGCGCCGGCGCGTTCGTGCCGGTTCATTACGTGACACACCTAAAAGAGGAGGAGACATGTCGCGTCTCATGCAGAAGTTGCTGTGCGCAGCCGCGTTCGCCACGGCGGGCATCCTGGCCGCGGCCCCGGCGTTCGCCGCCGACAAGATCAAGGTCGGCATTTCGATGAAGGTGCTCAACGCGCCGTATTTCGCCGCCGCGATGGAGTCGGCCAAGGCGCGCGCGACCGAACTGGGCGCGGACGTCATCGTCGCCGATGCGCAGGGCAAGATGGGCAAGCAGATTTCGGATGTCGAGGATCTCGTCACGCGCGGCGTCAAGGTGCTGCTGATCGATCCCGCCGATCCGGAAGCGCTGGTGGGCGCCGTCAACGCCGCGAGCGCGGCGGGCGTGAAGGTGGTCGTGTTCGACAGCACGCTCAACGAGAAGGCCAATTACCTCACGCTCGTGCAGTCGTCGAACAGCCAGAACGGCGCGCTGGTGGGCCGCTGGGTCGTCGACAACATGGGCGACAAGCCGCTGAAGATCGCGCTGATTTCCGGCGAAAAGGGCAATCCGGTCGGCCGCGAACGCCGTGACGGCGTGCTCTCGGGCATCGTCGAGGCGCAGCTCGAAAAGACCGGCAAGTCGAATCTGCAGATCGTCGGCCAGGGCTGGGGCAACTGGTCCGATGAAGGCGGCCTGAAGGCGATGGAGGATCTGCTGGTCGCCAACAAGGACATCAACATGGTTCTGAGCGAGAACGACAGCATGCTGCTCGGCGCGCGCCGCGCGATCCAGAGCGCGAACCGCGACGGCATTACGCTGGTCGCGGCCGCCGACGGCCAGAAGGAAGCGCTCGCGCTGATCAAGCAGGGCAAGTACGGCGTGACCGCGCTCAACGATCCGGCGCTCGTCGCGCGCACGGCGGTCGATATCGGCATGAAGGCCGCGAAGGGCCAGGCCGTGAATGTGCCGAAGGTCTCGTACACGCCGCCGGTCGCCATCTCGAAGAGCAACGTCGACAAGTACTACAACCCGAAGGCGATTTTCTAAGGCGTTTGCTTCGCCGGTTTTTTTCGACGTATGCGCGCGCCCGCCGGACGCCGGGCGCGCGCCTGAGTGGAGACAGTTCAATGATTCCGTTCATCGCACTAACGGGCATCGACAAGCGGTTCGGCGGCATTCACGCAATCGAGAACATCGATTTCGATGTCCGCAGCGGTGAAGTCCATGCGCTCGTCGGCGAAAACGGCGCGGGCAAATCGACGCTCATGCGCGTGATCGGCGGCGGCCATCAGCCCGACGCCGGCAGCATCAGCGTGCAGGGCCGGGCGATGGTGCTGCGCAATCCTCACGCGGCGCTCGCCGAAGGCATCGCCGTGATTCATCAGGAGACGGCGCTCGCGCCCGATCTGTCCGTGGCCGAGAACGTGTTTCTCGGCGCGCTGCCCGCCGTGATCGACTGGCGCACGCTGCGCGCGAAGGCGCGCGCGCTGATCGAAAGCCTCGGCTTCGAGATCGATCCGGCGGCGCTGGTCGGTACGTTGTCGGCGGCGCAATGCCAGGTGATCGAGATCGCCAAGGCGCTGTCCGGCGAACTCAAGCTGCTCGTGCTCGACGAACCGACCGCCGCGCTCGCGCCGTCGGACGCGGACCGTCTGCTCGACATCGTGCGCTCGCTGCGTGCGCGCGGCGTGGGCATCGTCTATATCTCGCACCGGCTCGAAGAAGTGTTCGCGATTGCCGACCGCATTACCGTGCTGAAAGACGGACGTCGCGTCGATACCGTGACGCCCGCCGATATCTCGCGCGACGAACTGATCCGCAAGATGGTCGGGCGGCCGCTTTCGGTGCTGTTTCCCGAGCGCAAGGCGCAGACCGGCGCGGTCGTGCTGAAGGTGGACGGCCTGTCGCGCGGCGAGGCCGTGCGCGACGTGTCGTTCAGTTTGCGCGCGGGCGAAGTGGTCGGACTCGGCGGGCTGATCGGCTCGGGCCGCACCGAAGTCGCGCGCCTGATTTTCGGCGCGGATCGCGCGGACGCGGGCACGATCGAACTGAAAGGCAAACGCCTGAATGTGCGTACGCCGATGGCGGCCGTGCGCGCCGGTATCGGCCTTGTGCCCGAGGATCGCAAGGGCCAGGGCGCGGTGCTGTCGATGCCGATCCGCATCAACGCGACGCTGGCTTCGCTCAAGTCGGTCAGCGCGCCGGGCGGCTTTCTCGCGTTCGGACGCGAACGCGGCTACGTGGCGCAACTGATGGACGCGCTGCGCATCAAGGCGCGTTCGATGGACGCCGACGTGTCCACGCTCTCGGGCGGCAATCAGCAGAAAGTCGTGCTCGCGAAATGGTTTCATGCGGACGGCGATCTCATCATTCTCGACGAACCCACGCGCGGCGTGGACGTGGGCGCGAAGGTCGAAATCTACACGCTCATCAACCAGCTCGCGGAACGCGGCAAGGCGGTGCTCGTGATCTCGTCCGAGCATCAGGAATTGATGGGTCTGTGCGACCGCATCATGGTGATGGGCGAGGGCCGGATTCGCGGCGAATTGCAGCCGGACGACTACAGCGAGGAAGCGATTCTCGCGCTGTCGCTGCGGCGCGATCCCGGCGAGACGCATGGCGATCCGCACGGCGAGCTGCCTGACGACACACGCGATACACGCGCGAGCCAGCAAACCGGCGCGCGCGACGGCGCCACGCTCATGCACGGTTGACGCCGCCCACGCGCGTCGAAACAGACAGTCATATCAGATTGCATAGATTGGACAGATTGGAGACACCCATCATGAATCCCAGCGCCACCACTCCGAACACGCGTCATCGCCAGGCCAGCAACTGGCAGCATCTCTGGCAGACGGCGCGCCGCTTCAACACGGTCGCAATTCTCCTCGTACTGGTTGTGGCCGCATCGTTTATTTCCGACGACTTCTTTTCCGCGCCGAATCTTTCCAACATCACGCGCCAGGTCGCGGGCGTCGGCATCATGTCGGTCGGCATGCTGCTCGTGGTGCTTACGGGCGGCATCGACCTGTCGGTCGGCTCGGTGGCGGCGCTCGGCAGCGTGCTGTCGGCGATGCTGATTCCCGAGCACGGCCTCTGGTTCGCGCTGGCGGCGGCGCTCGTGACGGGCGGCCTGTGCGGGCTCGTTTCGGGCGTGCTGGTGGCGTTCTGCCGCCTCACGCCGTTCGTGGTGACGCTCGCCATGATGACCGTGGCGCGCGGCATCGCCATGATCGTCTCGAACGGCTCGCCGATTCTCGTCGACGACGCCGGCCAGGCGCTGCTCGACTTCGGCCGCCACAGCTATCTCGGCATTCCCGGCCCGACGCTGGTGATGCTGATCGTGTTCGTGGCGGGCGGCGTCGCGCTTGGCCGCATGCGCGCGGGCCGCGTGGTGCGCGCGATCGGCTCGAACGAGGAAGCGGTGCGGCTCTCCGGCGTGCCGGTCGCGCGCCATATTCTGGGCACTTACGTCTGCTCGGGCGCGCTGGCCTCGCTGGCGGGCATCATCTCGACGGCGCGCGCCAGCGTGGGCGCGCCGACCGTGGGCGTGGGCGACGAACTGACCGTGATCGCCGCCGTCGTGATCGGCGGAGCGAGCCTCGCGGGCGGCAAGGGCGGCGTGCTCAATACGCTGATGGGCGTGCTGATTCTGGGCGTGATCGGCAACATCATGAATCTCGCGAGCGTGCCGGGCTATCACCAGCAGGTCGTGATGGGCGCGATCATCGTCGCGGCGGTGCTGATGCAGCAGGGCGCGGGCTTCTGGCGGCGCTGGATCTTCCGCTAAACTCCTCTTCTGGCGCGCCGCGAACCGAACCGCGATGCACGGCGCGCCGGATTGCAGGACCCTGGCTCCGCGCCCGTACGTCAAAGAAGGAAATCTCGCGTGCCCGATTACAACATCCTCGAAGTGATTGACCGCGCCCGGCCGAATTTGCGGCGCGGCAGCCGGCAGGTCGCCGATTACATTCTGGAAAACGTTCACTCCATCGCGGAGCTGAGCCTGTCCGAACTCGCGCGCCTCGCGCAGGTGAGCGAGCCGACGGTGCTGCGTTTTTGCACGACGATCGGCTGCAACGGCTTCAAGGACTTCAAGATCCGCGCGGTGCAGAGCCTCGCGCTCGGCGCGCCCGCCACGCATTCAGTGCTGTCCGGCGCGGATACGCCCGAAACCGTGGCCACGAAGATTTTCGATTACACGATCACGAGCCTCGACTGGGCGCGCAAGAAGCTCGACTTCGAGGCGATCGGGCGCGCGGTCGATCTGCTGGCGGCGGCGTCGCGCATCGAATTTTTCGGTTTTGGCGCATCGGGCATCGTGGCGCTGGACGCGCAGCAGAAGTTTCCGCTGTTCGGTGTGCCGTGCGTGGCGCATCAGGATTCGCATCAGCAGTTCATTGCCGCTTCGATGCTCAAACCGGGCGACGCCGTGGTGGCGATTTCCAACACCGGCGCGACGCGCTCGCTCATCGAAGTCGCACGCACGGCAAAGGAGCGCGGCGCGCATGTGGTGGTGATCACCGGTTCGCACGGGCCGTTGACGCGCTATTGCGATGTGGCCGTGGTGGCGGAGACGCTTGAAAACACCGACGTCTACACGCCGACTACGTCGCGGCTGGCGGCGCTGGTGATCGTGGATATTCTGTCCACCAGCGTCGCGCTGAAAAAGGGCGAGGCCCACGCGCGCGACGTGCAGGACATGAAGCGCCATCTCGCCGATATGCGGACCTCCGGCGTGATCTGATTTTCCATGGTTGGCGATGGCTCTTTTTTGAGCGATCGTCCGGTCTTATTGCTTAGCTATCCGTACGATATGAAGATTATTGTCGCTGTGAAACGCGTGGTCGATTACAACGTGAAAGTTCGTGTGAAGTCGGACGGCACGGGCGTGGATATCGCGAACGTCAAGATGTCGATGAATCCGTTCGATGAAATCGCGGTCGAGGAAGCGGTGCGCTTGAAGGAAGCGGGTATCGCGACGGAAGTGATTGCGGTTTCTGCAGGCGTTTCGCAAGCGCAGGAGACGTTGCGCACGGCTTTGGCGATTGGTGCGGATCGTGCTGTGTTGATCGAATCGAATGAAGATTTGCAGCCGTTGGCTGTCGCGAAGCTTTTGAAAGCGCTCGTCGATAAAGAGCAGCCTTCGCTGGTGATACTCGGCAAGCAAGCCATCGACGACGATTCGAATCAGACCGGTCAGATGCTTGCCGCTTTGGCTGGCCTTCCGCAAGCGACCTTCGCTTCGAAGATTTCCGTCGCGGATGGCAAGGCAACGGTATCGCGTGAAGTCGATGGCGGCGCGGAAACCTTGGCCTTGACGCTGCCCGCTGTCGTGACCACGGACTTGCGTTTGAACGAGCCGCGCTACGTCACGCTGCCGAACATCATGAAGGCGAAGAAAAAGCCGCTCGAAACTCTGACGCCTGCCGACCTCGGAGTCGATGTCGCGCCGCGTTTGAAAACGCTGAAAGTTTCGGAACCGCCCAAGCGCAGTGCAGGCGTGAAAGTGCCTGACGTGAAAACGCTGGTCGAGAAGCTGAAGACCGAAGCCAAGGTGCTGTGAGGAGCGAATCGAAAATGACGAATCTGGTAATTGCAGAACACGACAATCAGTCGATTAAAGCCGCAACGTTGAACACGATTGCAGCGGCGCAGAAAATCGGCGGCGATGTGCATGTGCTGATCGCGGGCCATAACGCGCAAGCGGCTGCGGAAGCGGCGGCGAACATCGTCGGCGTTTCCAAGGTGCTGCTCGCCGATGCGCCGCAACTCGAACACAGTCTCGCGGAAAACGTTGAAGCGACGGTGCTTTCCTTAGCGAAGAACTACTCGCATATTCTCGCGCCCGCTACGGCAAGCGGTAAAAACGTTACGCCGCGTATTGCAGCCAAGCTCGACGTCGCGCAGATCAGCGATATCACTGCTGTCGTTAGTGCCGATACGTTCGAGCGCCCGATTTACGCTGGCAATGCGATTGCGACCGTGCAATCTCAAGATGCGATCAAGGTCATCACCGTTCGCACCACGGCATTCGACGCAGTCGCTGCAGAAGGCGGCAACGCATCGGTAGAAAAAATTGACGCGGCAGCGGATAACGGCAAAGCGCAATTCGTCAATCGCGAAGTCACCAAACTCGATCGCCCTGAATTGACTAGCGCGAAGATCATCGTGTCAGGCGGTCGTGGTCTTGGCAGCGGCGAAAACTACACCAAAGTACTCGAACCGCTCGCGGACAAACTCAACGCAGCACTCGGCGCATCGCGCGCAGCCGTCGATGCGGGCTACGTGCCGAACGACTATCAGGTCGGTCAAACCGGCAAGATCGTCGCGCCGCAGCTTTACGTCGCCATCGGTATTTCAGGCGCGATTCAACATCTCGCGGGCATGAAAGATTCGAAGGTGATCGTCGCGATCAACAAGGATGAAGAAGCGCCGATCTTCACCGTGGCCGATTACGGCATCGTCGGCGATCTGTTCAGCGTGGTGCCGGAACTCGTTGCGTTGACCTGAGCGCCAGCACGCACAATCTTTAGCGGCCCTGCTTCTCGACAGCAGGGCCGCACCGTTCGCGCGCCTACAAGGTTCGCAACATTCCCCCATCCACGAAATACGTGGACCCCACGCTGTAACTCGCGCGCTCGGAGCACAGGAACACGACGAAATCGGCCAGTTCCTCGGGCGAAGCAAAGCGCTGAATGGGTGCGTGCTCGTTCGCGACCTGCTGCAGATAGCCTTCCCAGTCACCGCCCGTTTCGCTGCTCAGTTGTTTGGCCGTCTTGATCCAGTCCGGCGTGAGCACAAGCCCCGGATTGATGGTGTTGACGCGAATATTGTCGCCGACCACTTCGTTCGCGAGCGTCTTGGAAAACATCATCAGCGCGGCTTTCGTGACGTTGTAAATGGGCTCGTAGCCCAAAGGCTGCGTGGCGCAGATCGAGGCGTTATGAAGGATCGCGCCGCCGCCCCGTTGCTTCATCAGCGGCACGAGTCCGCGCGCGAGGCGCACGGCGGCCATCACGTGCAGTTCCCAGTACGCTTGCCATTTGTCGTCGGGCGCGGTCATGATCGTTTCGTTGCTGCCCGTGCCCGCGTTATTGAACAGAATGTCCGCGCCGCCAAATGCGTTGACGGTGGCGTCGACGAGTTGCGTCACGCCTTCGACCGTTGCGATATCGCACGCAACGGCTACGGCCTGAATGCCATGCCGCTCGACGAGCGATTGCGCCGCTGTTTCCAGACGTTCGCGCTGACGCGCGGCCAGCACGAGATGGGTGCCTTCGGCGGCGAAACGGTCCGCGACCGCAAGACCAATGCCGACACTCGCGCCGGTAATGACCGCGACTTTTCCACGCAATTTCAAATCCATCGCTCGCTCCTGAATGCTGTGAATAGTGTGATGGGTGTGACTCGGCATGCCCGCGCTTTTCTATCGCACCGTGCAGAAAAGCGCACTATTGCGGCGCTTATTAAACATTATCATTTGTAATGATGTTTGAGTTCAATGACGCGTGATTTCACGTATACACCTATGTAACGATAGCAATACTATCGTTATTCTGCGCTTGCACAGTCGTCGAAAATCCGCGCCAGCATGCGTGCGGAAGGCGGGAAGTGTTGTCGTGACGATGTGAATCGCAATCCAGCCAAGCAAAACAAATAAACAGGAAAGTGCGTCATGAGACTACGAAATGTGTTGATGGCCGCGCTCGTTTGCGCAGTGTGCGCCGGTCATGCTTTTGCTGCCGACAAGCTCAAGGTCGGCATTTCCATGAAGGTGTTGAACGCACCGTATTTCTCGGCGGCCATGCAAGCCGCGAAAGCGCGCGTGGTGGAACTCGGCGGCGAGCCGATCGTCACCGACGCGCAGGGCACCATGCAGAAGCAGATCGCCGATGTCGAAGACCTCGTGACGCGCGGCGTGAAAGTGCTGATCATCGATCCGGCCGATCCCGAAGGGCTGGTGAGCGCCGTGAACGCTGCGACGGCAGCGGGCGTGAAAGTGATCGTGATGGACGCCGATCTCGATCCGAAGGCGAATTACCTCACGCTCGTGCAATCGTCGAATCGGCAAAACGGCGCGCTGGTCGGTCGCTGGGTCGTCGATACGTTCGGCGACAAGCCGCTGAAGATCGCGCTCGTGTCAGGCGACAAGGGCAATCCGGTGGGCAAGGCGCGACGCGATGGCGTGCTCGAAGGCATCGTCGAAGCGCAGCTCGAAAAGCTCGGCAAGGCGAATCTGCAGATCGTCGGGCAAGGCTGGGGCAACTGGACCGACGAAGGCGGCCTGAAGGCGATGGAAGATCTGCTGGTCGCGAACAAGGACATCAATCTCGTGCTCGGCGAAAACGACAGTATGGTACTGGGCGCGCGTCGTGCAATCGAGAGCGCGAATCGTCAGGGCATCACGCTCGTGGCGGCTGCCGACGGTCAAAAGGAAGCGCTCGCGCTCATCAAGCAGGGCAAGTATGGCGCGACGGCGCTCAACGATCCGGCGCTGATCGCGCGCACCGCTGTCGACCTCGGATTCAAGGCCGCAAATGGTCAGGCGCGGGATCTGCCGAAGATCACCTATACGCCGCCTGCGGTGATCGATCGCGGCAATATCGACAAGTTCTATAACCCGAAGGCCGTGTTCTAAAGCGGTGCTTCGATTCAACTGCAACGCAGTTTCCATCGAACTGGAGTCAAGCTTGATGTCAGTTATTCCCGCGCTGGGTCTCGGCACATTCCGCGTCGCCCCGGACATCACCACGCAATCGGTGCGCACCGCGCTCGAACTGGGCTATCGCCATATCGACACCGCGGTCCACTACGAGAATGAAGCGGCAGTGGGTGCCGGCATTCGCGAGAGCGGCGTGAATCGCGACGAGATTTGCGTGACGACCAAGGTGTGGTTCGACAGCCTGCGCCATCGCGCGGTGCTCGACAGCCTGGAAGCGAGCCGCGAGCGGCTCGGTGTCGGTGTGATCGATGTGGCGCTGGTGCATTGGCCGTCGGTCGACGGCGTACCGGTGGCCGAGACGATCGGTGCGATGCGCGAAGCCGTGGATGCGGGATTGATCCGCTATTACGGCGTGTCGAATTTCACCGGGCCGCTGCTCGACGAAGCCGTCGCGGTGCCGGGCGGCGATGCGATCGTGACGAATCAGATCGAGGTGAATCCGTTCTTCGCGAATCGCGCTGACGTGGACGCGACGCATCGGCATGGCATCAAGGTGACGGCCTATATGCCGCTGGGCGAGGGCCGCGTGCAGCGCGATCCCGTGATCGCCGCGATTGCCGAACGTCATGGCGTGGATGCGCCGCAAATCGCCTGTGCGTGGCTGCTCGCGCGCGGCATGCTGGTGATTACCGCGTCGCGCAGCGTCGAGCATCAGCGTGCGAATCTGCGTGCGCTGGATGTGCGTCTGAGCGATGACGAACTCGCACGCATCGACGCGCTCGATTGCGGCGCACGCAACGCGAATCCGCCGTTTGCGCCATGGAATCGTGCATGAGTTGCGTATGAGTCGCAGACATCGCCCTGTACGCCAAAAAATTTTCGCTTTTCAACTGGCATCTTAGATACGCAAAAAGCATGGCGTGAGGCAGGCCGAACCGGATGAATACGGTTCGGTTGTCGAATCAAGCATGCGATTCATGCAACACATAATGTTAGGTATCCGTATCAGTTGAAGCGGGCCTGGAAGAATGAGGAACCCGCTTCTCAATCCAGAGAGGAGACAGCAATTGAACAGCACGACTCGTCTGCTTGCCGCGTCGCTGGTGGCGTCGGCCATTGGCGTTGGCATTTCGTCGCCGGTATGGGCGGCATCCGACAAGACCACGCTCGTCGTCATGATTCGCGGGCTCGACAATCCGTATCACGCCGACTATGCGGCGGGCGCGAAGGCGCTCGGCAAGAAGCTGGGTTTGCCCGTCGATGTGCTGAGCAGCGAAGGCAATAGCCAGAAGCAGTTTTCCGATCTGAAGGCGGAGATTGCGAAGACCGGCGGCAATATGGTCGTCAACGTCGATCCGAACGAGGCGCCCGACGTGGTGCCGATCGCGAAGATGCTGGAAAGCGCGGGCGTTTACTGGGTGAGCTGGTGGAACAAGCCGGACGACATCAAGGTGCAGGACTATCCGCACTGGGTCGCGCATATCAGTTTCGACGCGGTGGGGCAGGGGTATTTCAATGCGAAGACCCTCTTCAAGAACATGCCGACGCCGAACAAAGGTTCGATCATCGCGATTCAGGGCATGTTGTCGAATAACGCGGCCATTGGGCGCTTCCAGGGTCTGCAAAAGGCGCTCAAGGAAACGCCTGGCGTGAAGCTCGTGCAGTGGGAAGCCGCCGATTGGGACACCAATAAGGCTTACGAAATCACCAAGCAATTGCTGGCCGCGCATCCCGATACCGCGGGCGTGTGGTCCGCCAACGACAACATGGCGCTCGGCGCGGTGGCCGCGCTCAAGGAGGCGGGCCTCGCAGGCAAGGTCAAGGTGAGCGGCACGGACGGCGTGCCCGACGCGTTCGATGCGATCAAGGACGGCACGATGTCCTCGACCGAATACGACGACGCGCGTTATCAGGCGCAACTCGGCTTGTCGATGGCGCTCGCGGCCAAACAGGGCGCGCTCGACGTGAAGGCCACGCCCGCGAAATACCGCGCGTTCCTGATTCCCGGCATCGAAGTCGATCGTTCGAACGTGGAGAAAGTCGTGAAGGACACGGTCAGCAAGATGCCGGATTACGACCTGAAAAACTTCTACGCGCGCTGGGTTGCACCGATCAAATAACACCGCGTAGCAGGTATCGAAGCAAGCTTCGGCGCGAGCGTGCGAAACCGGTGCGCTCGCGGTCGGAACCATCAGGAGGGACGGCCGTTCATGGAACCTGTGGAAAGCATGGGCGACGCGAATTTCTCGCGCCAGCCCGCACACAACGCGTGGATGCAGGGCGCGCGCCGCTGGCTGCGTCGCAGTGGCGTCGGCGCGCAACTGCTCTCGCTTGCGCTGATCGTGGCCGTGTTCGCCATCGGCACGCGCGGCGCGAGTCTCTCGTGGGACAACGTGCAGGTCGTGCTGAGTCTCGCTGCGATACCCGCGATTCTCGCCGTGGGTCTGCATCTGACCATCGTGATCGGCGGGATTGATCTTTCGCTGCAAGGCACGGTCGCGTTGTGCGCGGTTTTCGTCGGCGTGCTCAGCAAGAATCGCTACAACAATCACGATGTCGGGCTCCGGATTCTGCCGATCTGTCTCGCCATCGGCGGCGCGGCGGGCATGCTGACCGGCGTGCTGCACACGAAACTCAGAATCCCTTCGTTCATTACGACATTGGGCGTGAGTTGGGTGCTTTATGGCGTGGCCGTCTACGTGAACAAGGCGATGCTGATTACACTGCTCGATGACCGTATTCAGAATTTTATTAACGATAAGCCGCTCGGCGTTGCGAATGTCGTGCTGGTGGCGTTGGCGATTGTGATCGCTGTGCAGTTTTTCGAGGATCGCACGCGCACCGGGCGCTATCTCTACGCCATCGGCGGCGACGAAGCGCTCGCGCGTCAGGCGGGCGTGAACGTGCCGCGTATGAAAGTGGTGGCGTTCGCGATCGCCGGGTGTCTCTACGGCCTGGGCGCGCTGCTGCTCGTGAGCCGGATGGGCAGCGCCACCGCGCGCACGGGTCTCAATCTGCTGTTTCCGGTGATCACGGCGGTGGCGGTGGGCGGCGTGTCCCTCACGGGCGGTCTTGGCGGTGCGAAGAATGCGCTGCTCGGCACGCTCGTGCTCGCCGTGCTCAATAACGGCATGGTGCTGATGGCCGTGAATCCGTATGCGCAAACGGCCGTCAACGGCATCGTATTGATCGTTGCCGTGGCGCTCACGCTTGATCGCCGCAAGCTCGGCTTCATTAAATAAGGCCGCACTATGGAAACGCTTATCGAACAGGACACCGGCGTGGTGCTGGCGCTCGAAGGCATTACGCGCCGTTTTCCCGGCGTGATTGCGCTCGACGACGTTGCGCTGACTGTGCGCAGGAACGAGATCCTAGGCCTCGTCGGCGAAAACGGTGCGGGCAAGTCGGTGCTCACGAAGATCATGACCGGCATTTATCAGCCCGACGAAGGCCGCGTGATGCTCGACGGCAAAAAGGTCGTCATGAAAGGCACTGCGGATGCAATCCGAAAAGGCATTGGCGTGGTGTTTCAGGAAGGCTCGTTGATTCCAAATCTCTCGGTCACGGAGAATCTGTTTCTGTGCCACGAAGCGCGCTTTCGCCGCTTTGGTGTGCTGTCACGGCGCGAGATGGCCGCCGAGGCGCGGCGCGTGCTGGAACCGATGAACCTCGATATCGACGTGGATCTCCCGGTTGCATCGATCTCGCCCGCCGCGCGGCAGATGGTGGAAATCGCGCGCATGGTCTGGCTCTGCGAGCAATATGGCGCCTCGAATCCGATTGTGATTCTCGACGAACCGACCACCGTGCTCAACGACGGCGAGCGCGACACGCTATTCGACATTCTCAATCGCCTGAAAAGCCGCGCCTCGATGATACTCATCTCGCACCGGCTTCAGGAAGTGCTGGAGAACTGCGATCGCATTGTCGTGCTCAAGGACGGCCGCAACGTGACGGAGATGCCCACGTCCGGCCTCGATATCGCCGATGTCGAGAAGCTGCTCGTCGGTCACGATTTCGCCGGCGACCGCTTTCGCGAAAGCGAGCAGCGCGCGCCGGGCGGGAAAGTGACGTTCCGCGTCGATCAACTCGCGAAGCAGGGGGAGTTTGCGCCGCTGAGTTTCGAGGTGCGCGAAGGCGAGATCGTCAGCCTCGTCGGACTCGTCGGCTCGGGGAAAGAGGCGTTGTGCCGCTGCATCGCCGGATTGGAGCGCTACGACGCAGGCACGCTCACGATCGAAGGCAAGACGCCCGTGAACGGTTCGTCGCGATCGGCCGTGCTGCATGGCGTGGGACATGTGCCCATCGAGCGGCGCGAAGAAGGGCTCGCGCTGAACATGAGCGTGGCCGACAACATCAACTATCTCGTGCTCGACAAGCTCAAGGTGGGCGGCATGATCAGCACGCGCAGAGAGCACGAACACGCAAAGCAATGGGTCACGGAATGCCTCGTCAAGACGCCTTCGATTCATGCGGCCTGTTCGGGATTGAGCGGCGGCAATCAGCAGAAAATCATTCTGTCGAAATGGCTCAGTTCGGATGTGCGTCTGCTGATTCTCGATCACCCGACGCGTGGTATCGACATCAAAGCCAAGGACGAGGTTTATCGGCTCATTCGCAAATTCGCGAATGCGGGCATTGCCATGATCATCATGTGCGACACGCTGGAGGAGGATATCGGGCTGGCCAATCGTCTGCTGATCATGCGCGAGCGGCGTTTGATCGGCGAACTGGAGGCGTCGGCGCATGCCAAGCCGACGCCGCAGGATCTGATCAAGCTGATCGTCTGAACGAAGCTCTCGACAAGGAACCGAAAATTGGACGCACCTTCTTTTGACGGCGCCCGGCGCGCCGCTTCGCGTACCGGCATCAAGCATTTGACGAGCCGGTTGAAGCCGATCCATCTGACGCTCGCGCTGATCGTGGTCGTGGGCGCATTCATGGCAATCGGCAATGACCAGTTTCTCTCGCTGTACAACATCAATACGATTCTGGATTTCGGCGCCATTCTGCTGATTGCCGCGCTCGGGCAAATGTTCGTGATTCTGATCGGCGGAATCGATCTCTCGGTGGGCGGGACGATTTCGCTGGTTTCGGTGGTGTTTATTACGCTCGTGCATCGCATCGGTTACTGGGCGTATCCGTGCTGTCTCGCACTCGGTCTGGCGCTCGGCTATATCAACGGCGTGATTCTCACGCGCGTGAAAATTCCGTCGTTCATCGCCACGCTCGGCACGGGCGGCATCATCACGAGTCTCGCTTATCTGGTGTCGCCACGGCCCGTGAGCGCTGCGCCCGGCGATTATTCGATGCTCGATATTGTCAACGGCAACGTGTTTTCGATCAGCAACGTGTTCATTATCGGCGCGCTGGTTTTTTGCGCCGTTGCCGTGTTTCTGCGCTTCACGCGCACGGGCCGCAATATCTATTTCGTCGGCAGCAATATCCGCATGGCGTGGATGTCCGGCACCGATATCGCGCAGACGCGCAACGTGCCGTTCATGATTTCCGGTGTGTGCGCGGCGCTCGTCGGCATCATTATTTCCTCGGTGCGATTTGGCGGCGATCCGGTCGTGGGCACCTCGTATGTCCTGAACTCCATCGCGGCCGTGGTGGTGGGCGGCACGGCGCTCACGGGCGGCGCGGGCGGCGTGCTCAACGTGCTGTTCGGCACGCTCTTTCTGAGCATGCTCGACAACGGCATGAACGTGATTGGCGTGGACCAGTATTTTCAGCAGGCGATTTACGGCGCCATGATTATTTTCGGCGTGGCGGTCACGTTCGACCGCAAGAAAACGCCGATCATCAAATGACGTTTGCCTTTCCTTGAACGAGACACTCCACTATGAACGCAATGGCAACGAGAGCCGTGTCGGCCAACGGGCTGGCTGTGACTACGATGGGCCTCGGCGGCACCGGGCTGGGCAATATGTATCGCGCGACCGATCCCGAAGTGGCGACCGCGACCGTTCATGCCGCTTTCGCGCGCGGCATGCGTTATTTCGACACCGCGCCGGTCTACGGTTACGGCCTCGCCGAAACGCGTCTGGGCGAAGCCATCAAAACACTGCCTCGCAACGAGATCGTGATTTCGTCGAAAGTCGGTTATAGCCTCGTGCCGATTTCCGAGCGCGAGAAGTCGCCCGCTTTATGGGCGGACGCACCGGCATTCAGGCCGGAATTCGATTATTCGCGCGACGCGGTGCTGCGCTCGATCGAGCAGAGTTTGAAGCGCTTGGGTGTGGATCGCATCGATATGATTGCAATTCACGATCCCGACGAATCGATCGTATTCGGACCCGGTGAAGATCCCTATGCGCGCAGTCATTTTCGCGAGGCCATGGACGGCGCGTATGTCGTGCTCGACGAATTGCGCTCGCAAGGTGTGATTGGCGCCGTGGGCGTCGGCATCAATCAATGGCAGATGCTTTCGGATTTCGTGGTGGCGGGGCAATTCGATTATTTCCTGCTCGCCGGGCGCTATACGCTGCTCGAGCAGGAGCCGTTGCGCACGCTGTTGCCGCTGTGCGAGCAGCGCAATACGAAGCTCATCATTGGCGGACCGTATAACTCGGGCATTCTCGCGTCGGGGCCGGTGCAGAGCGCCACGTTCAATACGCGGCCCGCGCCGCCGTTCGTGATTGATCGCGTGCGCCGGCTCCAGCAGGTGTGCCAGCGTCATGGCGTGCCGCTGGCCGCCGCGGCGCTGCAATTCCCGCTCGGTCATCCGCTCGTGTCGAGCGTGATTCCCGGCGCGCGCAGCGTGGCCGAACTCGAAGAAAACGTGGCGTTCATGCAGCATCCGATTCCCGTCGCGTTGTGGGCCGATCTCAAGGAAGAAGGGCTGATGGAGGCGAAAGCGCCGGTGCCCGCGAGCACGTAATCGTGGCGTGACGCGCGTCTTGATTCCACAGTTGATGATTTTGTCTTCAGCGCCGTTTTGCACCGCAATGGGCACGGCGCTGTTTTAAATCTGAATGCGTCGATCGGCGCAATCGTCGGTGCGCATGCTCTGAAAGTACGCACGCGAATGCGTCCAATCGGGCGAACGATCGTTTCTCCCGCGTTTCCTTCCATCCCCCATTTCCCCGCCTCGCCGATTAAACAACCGCAGCCGCCTCTTTAACACCACCGCAACAGGTTCTTAAAACCGCTTGTCGGCGAATTATGGTTGGTATACCGTATTACGATTTTTGACCGTGCCGATGAGCCGACGCTCGCGGCCGGATTTCGATTCCCCACCTGAACAAGAAGATGCAGAACCTTTCGATCGGCAAGAAGTTGACCTCGGCGTTCTGCGTCGTCATTGCGTTTTTCCTCGTCAGCTCGGCCGTGTGCTGGTACGGCCTGGACGCCATCGACCAGAAGCAGCAGCAAAACGCCGTCTCCGTGCAGGCGCAGCGCCTCGTGAAAGACGCGAGCGCCGATTATCTGAACATCATCTGGGCGCTGCTCGCCTATAACCTCGACGGTCAGCCTGGCCACATGAAGTGGAAGGTCGATCACATCGGCGATTTCCGCACGCGCATGGCCGCGATCAAGGCGCTCGATCCCGCCGATACGGAGCGCAATCAGCTCATCGATACCGCCGTCGCGCAGTACGACGCGTGGGAAGCGAAGGTCGTCGATCCGATGCTCGCGATGCGCACGCACGTGAACGAGGGCAGCGCCACGCTCGCGCAACTGAGCGCGCTGACCGAGAGCTTCGGCAGCTATCTGGGCACGGGCGACATGATTGCCGCCGTCGATGCGCTCGACAAGGCCGAGAGTCAGCGCATCGAGGCGCGCACCGCGGAACTCGCGTCGCTGCGCCACACGATCTATCTGAGCGTGGCGCTGGCCGCCGCGTTCGCGGTGTTGTGCGCGGGGCTGGCAGGGCGCTGGCTCGTCACGGCGATCCGCGATCCGCTGTCGCGCGCCGTCGACACCGCGCAGGCGATTGCCGCCGGACGTCTCGACAGCCGCATCGAACGCAATCGCACCGACGAGACCGGCCGCCTGCTCGCGGCGATGGATGCGATGCAGACGTCGTTGCAGACCATCGTCGGTTCGGTCACGCAGGGCGTGGAAGCCGTGAAGGTTGGCGCCGCGCAGATCGCGGCGGGCAACACGGACTTGTCGTCGCGCACCGAGCAGCAGGCGGCGGCGCTCGAACAAACATCGGCGACCACGCATGAACTGACCGAAGCCGTGCGTCAGAACGCCGACAATGCGCGTCACGCGTGCGATGTCATCGTGCGCGCGATGGACGCGGTGAATGCGGGCAATACGCTGTCGAGCGATCTGATCGAGACGATGAACGAGGCGTCGGGCAGCGCGGAAAAGATCGCGACGATCACGGCGATTATCGAAGGCATCGCGTTCCAGACCAACATTCTCGCGCTCAACGCGGCGGTCGAAGCGGCGCGCGCGGGCACGGAAGGGCGCGGCTTCGCGGTGGTCGCGTCGGAAGTGCGCTCGCTCGCGCAGCGTTCGTCGACGGCGGCGAGAGAGATCAAGGAATTGATCGAGCAATCGACGATGTCGATCTCGGGCAGCGTGACGCGCGCGCACGACGTCGGCGCAACGATGACGCGTTTGCGCGCCGATATCGCGACCGCGAAGGACGTGTTCGAGACGATCGCGCAGGCCTCGAACGAGCAGAGCCGTGGGCTCGAACAGGTCAATCAGGCGATTGCGCAGATGGACCAGGTCACGCAGCAGAACGCCGCGCTGGTGGAAGAGGCGGCGGCCGCCGCGCATGCGCTCGACGAGCAGGCGGTGCGTCTGCAAGGCGCGGTGGCGGTGTTTGCGGTGTAAGACGCAGCTTGCGTTGATGACGGCGAACGTGCGGCGGTCGAATCGAAACCGCACGTCGCCAGTTCATTGAACGCGCGTCAGCGGCGCATCAGAAGTCCACCGTGGCCGATGCGAACACCGTGCGCGGAGCGCCGAGCGAGATCGTTCCATAGGACGCGACACCCGACCAGTAGCGGCGGTTGAACGCGTTGAGCAGTCCGGCGCGCAAAGTCGTGGCCTTGCCGAAAATCGACGCGCTATAGCGCGCGCCGAGATCGACCGTGGTCCACGAAGGCACGGACTGCTTGTTCGCCTGATCGAAATACTCCTGACCGGTGAAATTCACGCCGCCCGTCAGCGTCAAGCCGTGCACCCACGGCAGATCCCATTCCGCGCCCGCGTTCGCCAGCCAGCGCGGCACGCCCACGGGCCGGTTGCCGAGCGTCGCGGCGCTGTTCGTCTTCGTGAGTTCGGCGTCGAGCCACGTCACGCCGCCGAGCAGCCGCACGCCCTTCACGGGCTCGCCCGCGAACGTCAGCTCGAGCCCCTGATTGCGCTGCTCGCTGTCGACGGTGTAGACGGTGCCGTAAAGCTGGCCGCTCGGCTTCGTGATGCGGAACGCCGCGAGCGTGGCCATCAGGCTGTGGTAATCGAGTTTGACGCCCACTTCTTCCTGCTTCGCCTTGTACGGCGCGAAAACCTGTCCGGCGTTCGACGCCGTGGTCGGCGCGATGTCGCCGCGGCTCAAGCCTTCGACATAGTTCGCATACAGCGAGACATGTTCGATCGGCTTGAACAGGATGCCGACCAGCGGCGTCACCGCGCCCTTGTCGTACGACGACGATTTCGCGCCCGTCGTGGTGTTGAAATTGTCCGACTGGATCTGCTGTTGCCGCACGCCCACCGTGAGTTGCACGCGATCGTTGAGCACGCTCAGCGTGTCGCCGAGCGCGACGCCATATAGCTGCGACGACGACACTTTCGCCACGCGCGACGGCGCGGCGATGTCTTGCTGCGGACTCGCCACGGGCGCGTAGATATTCGACAGAATCGCCGAGCCGGAATTGCTGCCGTTGGCGATGCGGTCGCCGTAATAGCTCGCCATCAGCGTGAGCGCGTGCGAAACGGGACCGGTGTCGAAGTGCGCGCGCGCGCCCGTGTCGGCGCTCCATCGATTGACCTGGAATTTCCAGTTTTGCGGCGTGGAGCGCGTGTCGCCCGCGGCGTTCAGGATCGTCGGCGTCTGGTCGGAGAGGCGCGAGACATCGGTTTTCGCGGTGCCCGCGTCCGCGAACAGCGTCACGTTGTGGCTCGCGTCGTATTCGGAATGCAGCAGGACCGATTGATCGAGCGACTTCCACCATCCCCACGATTGCGTGACGTTGCGCGCGCCATCGGGCGCCGACGGCACGGCGATGCCGGTGGCGAGCAGGAACGGACGCGTGGGCGCGTCGATCCACTGATACTGCTCGATGAAATCGAGCGTCGCGCGAAAGCGCTCGCCCTGATAATCCAGCGACAGCGCGCCGACTTCCGAGCGCGAGGACTGGTTATCGAGCGGCGTGCCGCCCTGGCGGTGCAGTCCGTTGAAGCGAATGCCGAACTGGCGCTCGTTGCCGAAACGGCGGCTGAAATCGACGTGGCCGCCCACCTGCGCATCCGAGGTGTAATCGACGCCGACGCGCGTCAGATCCTGCGCGAGCGGCCGTTTCGGCACGATGTTCACGACGCCGCCCACGCCGCTGTTCGGCGACATGCCGTAAAGCAGCGCCGCCGGGCCCTTGATGACCTCGACGCGTTCGACGTACTCGGGAAAGACGTGGTAGTTCGGCACCACGCCATAGACGCCGTCGAAGGCGAATTCGCTGACGTTGCCCTCGTTGACCGGAAAGCCGCGGATAAAGAACGAATCGGTCACGCCGCCCGTCTGGCCCGTGAAGCGGATCGACGGGTCTTTGTTCAGCACGTCGGCGAGCGTGGCGGCCTGCTGATCCTGCACGCGCTTCGCGGTGTAGCTGGTCACGCTGAAGGGCATGTCCATCACGCGCTTGTTGCCGAGCAAGCCGGCGCGCGCGCCCTGAGCGACCTGGCCGCCCGCATACGCGGCGGCCAATTCATCGGGCGTGGCCTGAGCCTTGACCTCGACGGCGGGTAATGCCTGCCGCGTGTCTTTCACTTCGGCGTTGACATCGGCATCGGCCGGCACCTGCGCATGCACAGCCGGTGCGAATGACGCGAGCGGCAACAGCGCGCAATGGAGTGCGCCTGCAACGAGCGTGCGCACGGCGAGCACGGAGCGGCGCGGTCGAAGGCGTGACGGCAATATCGGATCGATGCGGCAGCCAAAATCATTCGGATTACTGATCATGTCGTGCGTTCCTCTTCTCATTCTTTTTGCGTGACCGCTGCAGAGAGCGGCTGGGAGCGTTGTTGTCGTGACGTTGCGATCGCCAGATACGCAGCGGGGAGGCCAGTCCCGCCAGCTCAACGGAATTGAGAATTATTATTATTTGTAAGGCAGTGTCAAGCACTTTCGGGTCAAATCGCAAGCTTTGTGCAGCGCTAAGTCCTTAATTTGAGAACGTTTCTCAAATCTATTGACAGTGTCTTGTAAACATCCGTGATTTCCAATCTCTTTATTGCTGTAAGATTTCTCCCCCGATTGGCTGTCCGGCCCGCCGGACGGGCGTCGGGCGGGAAATCGAGCACGTCACCGGGCAACATCGCCTAACGTTAAAAAATTTTCAGAATCGATGTCAGGGTTTGGCGGAGTCGTGCGTCTTCTTCGGTAATGGTTCTTATTTCGTTACCCGTCGGAGATGTCTTTCATGATGTGCCCCCGTTTTCCGCTCGCCACGCTGGCGGCCGCAGTCATCCTGGCCGTAGCTGTGCTCGAGGCACCCGCCGCGCGCGCTCAAACCCCCACCACCGCGGCGCCCGAGGCGCTCGCCGACTTCTCGATTCCGGCTCAGCCGCTGGGCGACGCGCTCAAGGAAGTGGCACGTCAGGCCAACGTCCAGTTGCTGGTCAAATCCTCGCTGGTGGCGGGCAAGACCTCGCCCGCCGTCAAGGGGCGCATGACGGCGAACCAGGCGCTCGGTAGCGTGCTCAAGGGCAGCGGTCTGTCCGCCGACGTTCGCGACGGCACGGTGACGGTCGCCCCCGCACCCGCCGCGCCGGTCAGCGAAACGGACAACACGCTGCCGGCGGTCGTAGTCTCTGCGGGCCCCGACGAACAGCGGCCGACCGAGCAGACGCACTCGTACACGATCAAGACGACGACGGCGGGCAGCAAGATCGCGTTATCGCCCAAGGAAACGCCGCAATCGGTGTCCGTGCTCACGCGTCAGGAAATGAACGATTTCCAGATCAATAGCGTGAACGATGCGCTGCGCCACATCACGGGCGTGACCGTCGAGCCGTACGATTCGTACGCAACCGATTTCACGTCGCGCGGTTTTCAGATCACCAATCTGCAATTCGACGGCATTGGCATTCCGCTCGTCTACACGTCGCAATACGGCGATATCGACATGGCGTTTTACGACCGCGTCGAAGTGCTGCGTGGCGCCGACGGCCTGAACGCCGAAACCGGCAATCCTTCCGCGACGGTGAACTTCATCCGCAAGCGCCCGACGTATGATTTCCAGGCATCGGCGGGCATTTCGTATGGCTCGTGGGACAAGAAGCGCGTCGACGTCGATATTTCGGGGCCGCTGAACAAAGCGGGCACGGTGGCGGGCCGCCTCGTCGCGTTTCACGAGGACGGCAATTCCTATACCGACCGTCTGAAGCCGAGCAAGGATGGTATTTACGGCGTGGTCGAAGCGAACCTGACGCCGAGCACGCTCGCGACTGCGGGCTTCAGCTATGAGTACAACCGCCTGGGCGGTGCAAGCTGGGGCGGCTTGCCGCTGCTCGATGCATCGGGAAACGCGCTCAATTACGACGTGCACGCGAGCATGGCGCCGAAATGGGCGTTCTTCAATACGCAGGAACAGCGCGCGTTCGCGGAGTTGAAGCAACAGATCGGCTCGCGATGGACGTGGAAAACATCGGCTAACTGGAGCGATATTTATAACAACGCGCGATTCTTTTATCCCTACGGTTCGCTCGAATCGGATGGATCGGGCGTCAATTCCTATACCTCGGATTACGAGTCGTCGAATCGGCAGATCGTGCTCGATTCGAGCCTGAGCGGAAAATTCGATTTGTTCGGGCGAACGCATGAACTGACGTTCGGCGCGAACTTCTCGCGCTCGGAATTTACGAATCCGTCTTCCGAAGGCGAGGGCGATGGCGTGCCGGTCAGCTACGCCGATCTGCTTGCGGGATCGTATCCGGAACCGACGTCGTGGGGCGAAAACGCGACGCGCGTGCATTATCTGGATGTGCGCCGCTCGCTTTATGCATCGTCGCGATGGAGCCTGACCGATCGCGCGCATCTGCTGCTCGGCATCAACTATACGCAGGCGGCCAGCAGCGGCGATTCCGCCGGCACCAGCTATAACCAGCAGTCGTCCGGATCGGCGCCGTATATTGGCCTGACTTACGATCTGACGCGCAACATTACCGCGTACGCCAGCTTCACCAAGATTTTCAATCCGCAGTATCAGTTGAACGTCGACAATCAACTGCTCGGACCGGCGCGCGGCCGCAGCGCGGAAGCGGGGATCAAAGGCGCGTTCTTCGATAATCGCCTGAATACCTCGTTCACGGTATATCGCATTCACCAGTCGAATATCGCTACGGAAGCGGGATTCAACGCGGACACGGGGCAATACTATTACTCCGGCGGCGACGCGACGTCCGAAGGTATTGAAGCGGAAGTTTCCGGGCAAATCACGAATGACTGGAACGTCAGCGCGGGCGCAACGATCCTGCGTGTCACCGACGACAACGGCCAGGCGACGCAGTTGTTCGTGCCGCGTAAATCCGCGCATTTGTCGACGACGTATCGTCTTCCGTACTTCGATCACAAGCTGACGGTGGGCACGAGCGTGCGTTGGCAGAGCGCCACGAGCTATGTCGACGAAGGTGTGGGCATGGCGCGCCAGGGCGCTTACACGGTGCTGGATTTCATGGCCCGTTACGACGTGAACAAGCACTTCACGATTACCGGCACGCTGAATAACGCGCTCGACAAGAAATACTGGTCGACGATGGAATACAGCTATAGCACCTACGCTGCGCCGCTCAATGGCAGCGTCAATCTTACCTGGCGCTATTGAGTGCTGAACTGCTGGCGGGCGGCGTACGTTGGTTGACGTGCGCCGCTTTGTCCGTCGTGCGGAAGCCGTTAATCGAATCGGGACCGGCGATTTAGTCGGTCCTTGTCGATAACGGCTTCCGTCACGCTCAGCGCGCTCGCAAGCCCGACATCATCGCGGCCAGAATATAACCTGCGATACGCGGATTCTCCTTGATTCGCCTTGTGCTATAGCCGTACCAGTCCCGGCCGTAGGGCACATAAACCCGCACGTTGAATCCCTGCGCGAGCAACGCGTCGCGCTGCGATTCACACACGCCCAGCAACATCTGAAACTCGAATCGTGAGCGGTCGATCTGTTCGCGTTGCAACCAGCCGGTTAGCGCATCGATCAAATGCGTATCGTGCGTTGCAATGCCGACGAACGATCCGGCCTGAATGGCGTTCGATATGTGCCGAACGAAATGCGGATTGATTGCGGCACGATCACTCGATGCGCCATCGACGAGATGCGCGGCTGCCTCCGCATAAATGCCTTTGCAAATACGCATGCGGCTTTTGCGCGCCTGAAGCGCAACGATGTCGTCGTTCGTGCGTTTTAAATACGCCTGCAAGGCGATTCCAACTGAATAGCCGTTCGCTTCGAGCGTCGCGAAAGCGTCGAGCGTCTTCTGCGTGCAATGGATGTCTTCCATGTCGATGCACGCACGAATGCCTTTCGAGGCGGCCGCATGCAATATGCGGGAAACGCGCGTCATGCATGCGGCTTCGTCGAGCAACAATCCGAGTGCGGTGAGTTTGATGGATAGCTCGGTGGCTGCATTGTCTGCGCCGAGTGCCTCGATGAGCTGGAGATAGTCGCGCGCCATCGACTCCGCTTCATCGGCCGTCGAGGCCGTTTCGCCCAGCACGTCGATGGTGGTGAGAAAACCCGCCGTGTGGAGCGCGTGAATACGCGTGCGCGCTTCGTCGAGCGTTTCGCCGGCAATATAGCGGCGGGAAATCTTGCGGATGAGCGAACGCGGAACGAGCGGGACGGCGTGCGCCGCCATCGTATTGAGAATACGCATGTTGTGGTCTCGTGAAAACGCAACCGCATGAATCGCGATCCGGAAGATCGGTTCATGCGATATCGCCGGACTTTCTTTCACGACAGGTCCGGGGCGATTGCCCAAGCCGATGCAGTGACTGCATCGATAGGGGCTTTCAGTGCGCTTTCGCGGGAGGCCAGGCAGCTGCGTACATTTTCGCGTTTCGCGTGGAGTGCGTGTTTCCAGTCTGCTGAGCGTTGCTTTCACGCCAGCTTGGTTACTTCTTTGAGCAGCGCGAATCGTAGCACGAACAGGTGGTTTTTATGGACCGATGTGTGAATCGCTGCCGCTTGCTCTATGAATTGAAATCCCGTTTCACACTGCCTCCGCAGCCTGTCTCGAACGAACAAACGCAACGACATCGGCGAGAAACGCGGCGATTGCTGTTTCGTTTTCGGGCAAGCGCAGCACGGTCGAGATTTCCGACGTTGACTTGCCAACCAGCGGAATGCGCAGAAAAGTCGAGTCGATAAAACCATCGCTCACCGTAGAGAGAACGAGCCGCAGCGAGGCCAGCATGTCATCGCCGCGGTGAGACGCATGAGCGAGCGCGATCGGTTTCCCGATCACTTCGAATCGGGAAACCATCCAGTCGATTGCATTCTTGAGTCCGCCGGGAATCGCTCTGACGTATTCGGGGCTTGAAATAATGATTGCGTCGGCGTTCGCTACGAGCTCAATGAATCGGGCTACCGGCGCCGGCAATTCCGTGCGCTCCGAGTCGGGAGAAAAAACGGGTAGCGCGTCGAGCGATGCGAAGACCGATAACGTCACGCCTGCCGGTAAATGGTCCTGCATTGCCACAAGCAGCGCGGTATTCGTGGACTCGCGGCGCGCGCTACCCGAGATGGCCAACAATTTCATGTCGATTTCCTGTCTGGACACATATCGTCCCGTTGCGGAAATCTTAACGGAAAGTCGGCAGTCCACCATCCGAACGCGCATTCCGTCTAGTTTGTTGCCTCACGCAACAAAGCCAGCAAACGGCGTTTGGTATCGACAAAGCCCGCTTCGGTCGTGCTCTCGTCGTTACGGGGCCGCGAGAGCGGAACGGCGATATCGGCGACGAGGCGCGCGGGACGTTGAGACAGCATCAGGATGCGGTCGCCGAGAAACAGTGCTTCGTCGATATCGTGCGTCACGAACACGACGGTCGTGCGAATCTTCGCCCAGATTTCGAGTAGCAGCGTTTGCATCATGCGACGCGTTTGCGCATCGAGCGCGCCGAACGGTTCGTCCATCAGCAGAATGCGCGGGCGGTTGATCAGCACGCGCGCAATTTCCACGCGCTGTTGCATGCCGCCCGACAACTGCGCGGGATAGTGTGACTCAAAACCGGAAAGGCCGACTAGTGCAAGTAGTTCGGCGGCCTCGCGCCGTCGCTCGCGCGCGCCGATGCCTTTCATCTTGAGTCCGAACGCCACGTTGTCGATCACGCGCTTCCATGGAAACAGCGTGTGCTGCTGGAACACGAGACCGCGATCCGGATGCGGACGATCGACCGCGAGATGATCGACGGCGACTTCACCGCGCGTGGCCGCAATGTGCCCCGCAATCGCACCGAGCAGCGTGGATTTTCCGCAACCGGAAGGGCCGAGTATGCAAACGAATTCGCCCGGGGCGATGTCGACATCGAGTGAATCGAGCGCGGCAATACGCGCATGCGGCGGTCCGACTTCGACGGTTAATGAACGCACGTCGATACGTCCGGCTGCGTGGGCCGCCGGCGCGCTGACGAGCGCTTCCGGTTGAATGACGGATACGGTGCTCACCGGCGTGCTCCATTGCGTCGATACCACGGCGTCAACGCTGTACCCACGCGTTTGATGAGCATACTGCTGCCCATGCCGAGCACGCCGATCAGCGCCATACCAACTACGATATCGGCGTAATTCTGCAATGTATAGGATTCCCAGGTGTAATAACCAATTCCATACTGACCGGCAATCATCTCCGCAGTCACGAGACAGAACCAGGCCGTGCCCATGCCGATAGAAAGACCCGTGAAAATCGACGGCGCCGCGCCCGGCAAAATGACTTCGGTATAGAGCGACAGCGAGTTCGTACCCAGACCGCGTGCCGTCGCGATGAGGCGCTGATCGACGGCTTCCACGCCGTGAATGGTGTTTAGCAGAATCGGAAACAGTGCGCCGATGAACGTCACGAACATCATGCTGATTTCCGAAGACGGAAACATCAGAATGGCGAGTGGAATCCACGCGACGGCAGGAATGGGACGCAGCGTTTCGAGCGGCGGCAGCAGGAGATCTTCAAGCAGCGCATACCGGCCAATCGCAAGACCGAGCACGACACCCACCACGGACGCCGCGCAGAAACCGGCCAGCACGCGCGTGAGGCTCGCGGCCAGATGCATGGGCAGTTTCGGTGAATGGAGCAAGGTCCACAGCGCGGGAATGGCGTCGGCGGGCGAGGGCACGTTCGCGAAGGTGATGAAGCCCAGTGAGAGATGAACGTGTACGGCCGCTTGCCAGAGCGCGACGAATAGCAGGATCGCGCCTACACGTCGCGTATAGCGGCGTGTCGGTGCGCCGCGCAGCGTAGTGGCGCCACTCAGCGTGGAGTCTGGAGCGACCGGGCCGCGTCGGCCCGTGAGGTCGAGCATGGCGGACATGCGGATTCCTCGTAAATGAAAATGTTCGACGGGGACGGAAACCGACGCGGTCAGCGAGACGCAATGGCCTGCTGCGCGCCGGAAACGGCCGCGGTGTAATCGACGACCGCGCCCGACGTCTGTTGCGCGTAGGTATCCGCGCCCGACTTCTGCAGAAAGGCGGTGACGCCGCCGCGCGCATCGCGCACATACCAGGCATCGGACGCAAAGAGCTTCTGTCCGCTGTCGTGATCCTGCACGTAGACCGCGCGCGGCTTGCTGCCGGATTGTTCGAGCTTGGCAAGCGCGGTAAACGCTTCTGCGGCGCTGGCGTAATTGCGCACGTGCGCTTCATTGCCGAGCCAGATTTGTGCGACCGCGTGGAAGTCGCGAATGGGTTTGCTGGTAATCGCGTCGTTTGCGACGAGCGGCTGACGCGCGTAGTTCTTCAACGCGGCGTCATAGTCGAGTCCCGACTCCTTGAACGCCTGACGAATGTAGCGGTCGTCGATAAACGTATTGGCGTCGAGATTGACATCCGTTTTCTTGAGCAACTTCAGCGTGTCGATCGCCGTAACCACGGCCTGACGGTATTCGGGTTTCCATGTGAGATCGCGAGTCTGCAGACCGAGCGGACCGTGATAGAGATAGTCGACCGGCGCATCGATGCCTGTCGTTTTTTCGATCAACAGGCTGTATTTCTCGGGGTCTTCTGCGATCAGGCGATTTGCCTCAATGGCGGCGCGCAGATACGCGACGACGACCTCGGGGTACTTCTGCGCGTAAGCGGCGTCGACGAGCGCGCCGTGAAAAGTCGGTGTATGGCTTTGTGCGCCGTCGTAGATCTTGCGCGCGATGCCGCGATACGGGAACAGGTCGGCGAACGGCACGAAGTCGGCATGTGCGTCGATCTTGCCGGCCTTCAGCGCGCTGCCGGCCACTTCTGGCGCTTGCGTGATGATGTTCACGTCGGTATCCGGATTCCAGCCTTGCGCCTTGATTGCGCGAAGGAGCATGCCGTGCGCGGTCGAAGCGAAGGGCACGGAAATCGTCTTGCCTTTCAGGTCGGCGAGCGAGTGCACCGGTGAATTGACGGGCACGACGATGCCGTTGCCGCTGCCATCCGTACTGCCTTCGAGCACGGAGATGAAGATGCTTTTACGGCCGGCTTTTTCGAATGCCGCGCCGTTGAGCGAGCCCGGAAAATCCGCCATTGCGCCGAAGTCGAGTTTGCCCGCCACCATTTCATTCGTGAGCGGCGCGCCGGAGGTGAAGTCTTTCCATTCGACGTCGTATTTCACGTTCGCGTATTTGCCGGTGTGCGGCAGATATTTATCGAGCAGATGCAATTCGCGGATCAGCAGGCCGCCGGTCGCGCAGTTAATCGTGGTGTCCTGCGTGCCGATTGCAACGCGAATGGTCTCGGCGTGAGCAGTCACCGCGGCGGAGAGCAGCAGCGGCACGGCGAGAAGACAAAGGAGCCGTTGGCGTGTTTTCATGGCTGATCGGGCAAGTAGTGTGGGTGGTGGCGTGTGGAAATATTCCTGGCTCCTCGTCGGGAACGCAGGTGGGTGTTGGCGAGACGATCATCGGGCGGCTGGTGCGCGGTAGCCGATTCGCCTGCAACAGGTTTCGCTTGTCATAACAAGATGAGAGGCAGACTACTTTGACTTTTATCCGCGACAAACTAACTAATTCAGATATCTATTTCGCGTGATATCGGTGAATTATGTTGGGTTGTGAAATGCGATGTTGTGGCGGCGGTGGGGTGTGTTGGTGATGCGGAAAGGCTAGGCGCGGAGGGCACAGATTGGTGTGTGCTGGAGAGTATCTACGGCACTAGACGATTATTGCGTCGTTTAGCCGTTTGCTAACGTGAGCACATTCGGTGGCGCTTCGTGGCGGTAGCGAGTGCTACGTGGGAGGCGGGAATCGACCATCCCGGTCGTCCGGTTGCTTGAAAGCGCAGTCACTGCATTGGCTCATTGGCTTCCAACATCGGCTCGCCGTCCTTACCGATTCGTGTGCGCTGCAGTTGCAATAGTCGCTTCACGATTTTTCAAGAACTGCACGTCAGGCCGTCTCGCTATCTATTTAGCTGGCCAGATCGGACGCAAAGCAAATCAGGTTGCCGTCGAGATCGCTGACGATCAGGCTGCGCATGGCCCAAGGTTCGTCGCGCGGCCCCTGCCAAATATGTGCGCCAGCTGCTTGCAGTGAATAGTGCAGGGCGTTGACGTCGGAGACCTCAATGAACGCGCTTAACAGATCCTCGCCGGCGGAGTGATCGATTACAGGTCTGGTCACATGGCGGATTGCTAGAATCGCCTCATCACGCGCCACATGAGCATAAAAAGGGGTTTCGCCGTAGACGAACAATGGGCGGAAGCCGAGCGGTCCCGTGTAGTAGGCGAGTGCCGTCTGGAAGTCTTTGACGAAGATGTTCGGAATGGCCTGTTTCAACATTGCGATCTCCTTGCACTTTCCAGCGGCGAGTTTTTCCTTCGGCCGTCAACATGGCATTCAGCCCACGCGGCGGCTAGACCAGCGGAGGCTCACCCCCGAATCATGACGTGTTCGAATCAGGCTAAGGCGCAGACCATGTGCGTCATCGTACGCCTGGCTGCGCTGGTGGTGTCAATGTTCATTAGGGGCTAGCGGTCCCCTGTACACTCGGAAGCGGACATTGCATTGGCTTGCTGTAGAGCGACGGCTTCGGGTCGGTTCAGGGCGGCCGTTTCGGGCTGTACTCGGCCAATACCTGTCGTTCCCGAAATTCACGAACCAGTCATTTGAGCGTCGGCTTGGCATGAGGCAGCGGTCGTCCATCGTCGGCAAATTGCTTTCCTCGAAGGCGGCCTGACGAGTGACTTTAGGGCTGTAACAACGCTTGCATCTTGTGGCTCGTCGCCGCGGAAAGGTGTTATCGTGCCGACGCGGTCGCGTACGGCGACTCGCCATGGACGCCGCCGGGATTGTCTGTTGTGCACCAGCCAGCGGCTCGGCGTTGCTGAGAAGCCGCGCCAGTTTATTTCTCTTTCGCAAATGGCCCGCATAGTCCCTATCATGAATGAAGTAGGAACGGCGTGTGCGTCCTGCTTTGCTGTGCCTTTCGTGCGCTGCCCCACGTATTCTGCCGACGAATTCGGGAAAACTCATGCAGAAGGCGTCGGTTCCAATGGCGGTATTTAAGCATTCTGTGAACTGAAGGAGACGGCAATGGCGACTGATTCTTACCTTACTCCTGAAAAGACGGGCTGGTTCGTGGTTACGGAAGATCACGGCCGCTATGTGCTGCGCGTGCATGCCTCCTCCGATGGTCCGACCGACCTTATTTGGCGCGGCCGGGTGGGTCTCTTCCAGTTGCTTCGATTCGTTAAATCGCTGGCGCACGGTGGCTCGGTGTCTGCCGAAACGCAAACAGCAGACTCCATCCTGGAAATGTCCGACGTAGCTGACGAGCGAGATCTCATATCGCAACTCGAAGCACACGGCATCGAACGCGCGGCGCTCCAGTATGTAGTGTTCACTTTGAAGCGCCGGGTGTGGCAACGCGATGAAGGGAATCAAGGGATAAGCATAGGTGCTCGGGTAGACCTCGGAAGGATCGATACGGTCGACACGCGCGTGGAGAACGCGCCGGATGATATTGAACTCACACTGCCCAAGTCGCAGTTGGAAGAGGATTCGCCGAACATCGCGGAGTTTATCTATCAAACGAATCGTTATCCCGTGTCACAAGAAACCGCATTGACCAGCCTCCGGCTGGTTTCGGAGGCACTTTCCTAACAAGAGACCTGTCGGGGAGACTTCTATGCCGACGTTCTACTTCGGGCAAATTACGCTTATCGCGGAGTTGCGCCAGAATAACGTAGCCACACTGACGGTTACCAAAGGTAACAACGCAGTCAACGCAATTGGCGGAACGTCACGAAATTCAAAGAACCGTGATATCAAAGTCGAGCTGGAAATTCCTTACTCTACGCGCGCCACCTTCAACGGCACATTAGAGTTCGATGACAAGACCGGCGGAAAACGACCAGATTACGAAGCGTTCATAAAGAACGCCAGCACAAGCCCGGCGCTTTGGGATTTTAGGGATCTATTGGTGGATTCCAGTGCGCCGTCTGCCCACGCTGAGATCTCGATAATGAAAATTGAATTCCGGGGACAGTGTCCTGGGGATACATGGCGAGACCCGACAATCGGAATGAACTTTAACGGCACGCTGCCGTTTACTGTCGCGTGATGTCTGGCCAGATCCTGCTTGAACTCGCTCCCCCTCTGTTTGCTCTGTTGTTAGAACTCGTTTCATTTCCCAGAGATTATTACTTGGCGTCCGTAGCCGAAAAACTCTTGGATGATCCCGATGTCAGCCCATATGTAGTAAAAGATCAGCCAGGAGTGCCTGAAGAATCTAGCATAAGAAAGCGTCTGAAGGATTCAGTTGCGGAAGCTTGCCGCGGATCTATCTGCGTTTATAGCGTGGCTCCTACATTGATTGCCGTCGTTGCGACGCTCGTCACCCTGAGGACGCTTACTTGGGTAATAATCGGTTTATTTTACACGGTCGGGATGATCATTTTTTTTCTCGCATTTTTCACCGGGCAGGCCGTGCATGAAATGGAAAATGAAATGACTTGGCCGGTCAATGCGAGAATCACCAATGCTCAGTTCATTCGATACTGGATCATTCTAACCAACTTGGCACTGGCGGCGATTATATTTATGTTCCATCCGAGCGATGGAAAAGAGGTGTTGAAAATTCCGGATAATTATCCGGCACGTCAAGCTATCCCCGGTCAAGCTAATGGAATAGATTCGCCGTCGGCCGCTGATCACAATTTAATGACTAAAGAAGCACTGGCTGCATCATGCCCTACACTTGTGCCGGCAGCGCCAGTGAGTGCGACAGCAAGTGAACCTTTACTAGAACCTCATGCAGCGAACGACAAGCGGATGGGTGAGAAATCGCACGTATTCGTGAGGAATAAAATAGATCATTCCGCAGCACACGACGTTCACGGCACTGCAAAGTCATCGGCTTGTAAGTGATGCCCGATCCACTTACCGAAAGCGAAAACACAAATCGACTCACCGGTGCCTTCCTCGGTTTACTTTCCATTCGTTTTGTCATGCTTAACAATGTAACCTTTGTTCGGCACTGACAGTCGCATTCATGCGCCAGCCTTGAAAGACTACGTGTGTGACATCTTCCAAGTTAAAGGCGGAGTAAGTGACTATTATGTACTCGGAGACGTCGAACACGCCGAACTGAGAAGGGAGCACCGTCAAAAAACGAAGAACCCGAGGTTTAAACCGGTCCCGATTGGTTATCGGATGTCTCGTATGAGAAAGAAGGCTGAGTGAACGCACATTGATAGTTTGCAATCTAATGCAGCGCAAACGTCGACTTCGGCCCGAGGACTTGTCCTAACGGGTGCCACGCCGAACGGCCGCTGCGCGCCGGGAGCTGCCTTTGATTCTGTGCGCGCTTGACGGGCGGTTCAAGGTCGCTCTCAGCCATTCTGCACCATCAAAAACCCGCACAAACCCCGCAATCAACAATCAGCCTCCCCAGCAAAAAACATCAAAACACCGCCCCCGAAAGCGCATTCGCCGCCGCCTTCACACTGCTCTCAACCTTAGCCCGCAAGTCCGCATCGACTGAAAAAGCCGTATTCGGCCCGGCAACACTCAGCGCCGCGAGCACTTCGCCGCGCGTGTCGCGTACGGCGACCGCGCAGGAGTCGATCCCCGCTTCGAGCCCGGAAAAACTCCACGCACAGCCCTTCTCGCGCACCGTATCGAGCGTGCGTTCAAGCACGTTCCAATCGGCCGGCGCATCAACATCCGGCTGATTCGCATAACGCGCACGCAGCGATTCACCATTCGCCGACGCCAGCATGGCCAACCCCGGCGTCGCGCGATGTGCGGGCAGACGGCTGCCCACACGAATGCGCGTCACGAGCGGCGTATCAGGCGTTTCGCAAATCAGATAAACAATCTCCGCGCCCTCGAGCACGGCGAGAAATGCCGAAAGCCCGGTCTGTTCGACGAGCCCCGGCAGAATCTGGCGCGCGCGCGCCGTGAGATCGGATGCGCCGAGCGCGCTCGCGGCGAGCGTCAGAAACGGCAGGCCGAGCCGATGCGAGCCGCCCGCCGGGTGCTCCTGAATCAGCTCCGCCGCCTTGAGCGACTCGATGAGCCGCATCACCGTGACCCGGTTCACGCCGATCTGCCGCGCGACGTCGCTGAGGTTGGCCGTCGAGCCGCCTTCCGCGATGTAGCGCAGCAGACGAAACGCCCGCTCGACGGGGGATCTGGCCGCGTCGGCGGCAGTGGGGGAAGACGTATCCGTACGCATCTGATCCTGTTGAAAAGCGTGCCGTTATTGCGCAGTTATTGCAGCGGCACCGTCCACGCATCGTAGCCATAGACCCAGTCGGCGTTGCCGCCGCTCTTGAGCCAGTTGTTGCCGCGCGAGCCAATCTGCACGCGCGCCGTGCGTTCCTGGCGCGCACGCGCATAGCGCGCGAGCGCGTCGTCGAGTCCGGCGGGCGCCACGTCGGTCAGCGCGCGCGAGAGCACCACGGCATCCTCGATCGCCATGCCCGCGCCTTGCGCCATGAACGGCATCATCGGATGGCAGGCGTCGCCGAGCAGCGTCATGCGCGCGCCGCTCCATTGCGGCAACGGATCGCGAATATACAACGCCGAGGCGAGCACCGTGTCGCAAGCGTCGAGCAGCGCGCGCGCTTCCGGGTGAAACGCGGCATAGGCGCGGCGCAGCGCGTCGGGGTCGCCGGGCAGCGTCCACGATTCGTTGGTCCAGTCGCTCTGCGACGTGGTCGCGAACACGAACACGTCGCGGCCGCGGTTGAGCGGGAACGTGACGATCTGCAGGTCGTCGCTCGGTCCCCACCATTTCACGAACGCGCCCGTGTCGATGCCGCTCAGGCGCTCGACGGGCACGACCGCGCGATACGAGACGATGCCCGTGAACTGCGGATGCTCCGCGCCGAACAGATGGCGGCGCACGCCCGAGTGAATGCCGTCCGCGCCGATCACGAGGTCGAACGCGTGCGTCGTGCCGTCCGCGAGCGTGATCGTGGCCGCATCGGCCTCCTGCGCGAACGAGACCGTGCGCTGACCGAGGTGCAGCACGCCCGGCGCGAGCGCGGCTTCTAGCGCGCTCATCACGTCGGCGCGATGCATCGTCAACTGGGGCGCGCCGTACTGGCGTTCCGCTTCGTCCGACATGGCGAGGCGCGAGGTTTCCTCGCCCGTGTCCCACATGCGGCTGATGCGGGCGTTGGGCCGCGCGGCCGTCTCGCGCAGTTGTTCGCCGACGCCGAGCCCGTCGAGCGCGCGGACCGCGTTCGGCGTGAGATTGATGTCCGCGCCCACGCGCCCGAAGCGCTCCGCCTGCTCGAACACCGTCACGCGATGCCCCGCGCGGTGCAGCGCGATCGCCGCTGCCAGTCCGCCAATTCCGCCGCCCACCACTCCAATTTTCAGCATGTCTGTCTCGTCCGTCCGGTTGCTCGATAGGTCTTGATATGTTCAAAAATGAACAGATAGAACATAAATGAACCGACATTCTGCGGCGGAAGATTTTTGACATCAAGCAAAAAATGCAGCAATTGACACGACAGGATGGGGTCAGGGCGCGCGATCACGTTTGAGACGATCGGCGACTTTTTTGGATTTTGGGGAAGTTGTAAGCGCGCAGGCCGTCGCCAAAAATGCACTCATCGACGGCCGTGCACTGCAGTCGCATGACGCCGCGTTTCCAACGAGTGAGGACACAAGACATGTTGAGCGCTGAAAAAAACCGGTTGCTGACCGAGGTGGGCCCGGGCACCCCGATGGGAGACTATCTGCGCCGTTACTGGCATCCGGTGGCGGGCGTCGCGGAATTCGACGACAAGGCGGTGCGTCCCATTCGTCTGTTCGGCGAGGACCTCGTGCTGTTCAAGGATCTGAGCGGCACGTTCGGGCTGGTGCAGCGCCGCTGTCCGCATCGCAACGCCGACCTCGCGTTCGGTTTCGTCGAGCAGTGCGGGCTGCGCTGCGCGTATCACGGCTGGGAGTTCGATGCGAGTGGGCAATGCACGCATCAGCCGTTCGAGGAGATCGTCGACGTCGATGCGCGCCTGCGTCAGAAGACGAAAATCACGGCGTACGAAGTGCGCGCGAAGGCGGGCATGATCTGGGCGTACATGGGCGCTGCGCCCGCGCCCGAACTGCCCGACTGGGAGCCGTTCAACTACGCGAACGGTTTCGCTCAGGTCGTGATGGCCGAGATTCCGTGCAACTGGTTCCAGTGCCAGGAAAATTCGATCGATCCGATCCATTTCGAGTGGACGCACAACAACTGGACTTCGCGTCAGCAGGACAGTCACGCCGAACACGTGCCCACGCATCTGCGCACGCAGTACGAGGAGTTCGAACACGGCTTCGTCTACAAGCGTCTGCGCGCGCATGAAAACGAAGAGAACCCGATGTGGACCACGGGCCGCGTGACGCTCTGGCCGAACGGTTTCTATCTCGGGCATCACTTCGAATGGCGCGTGCCGATCGACGATCAGAACACGCTCAGCATTCTCTGGGTGCTCAACAAGGTGCCGAAGGAGCGCGAGCCCTATGTGCAGGAGCACATTCCCGCGTGGTACGGGCCGCTGCGCGACGAGCAGGGCGAGTGGATCACCTCGCATGTCGCGAATCAGGACTTCGCCGCGTGGGTCGGTCAAGGCGCGATCACCGATCGCACGAAGGAAACGCTCGGTGCGAGTGATCGCGGCATCGTGATGCTGCGCCGGCGCTTCTTCGAGGAACTCGAAGCGGTGGCCGCGGGCAAGGCGCCGAAGGGGCTCATCACCGATCCGCAGGCGAACCACAACGTGTTCCTGCCTTCGGCGTGCCGCGACGAGATGATGAACGGGCTGTCGCGCGAGGCGCTGGCGGCGCATCCGCTGCTGGGTGCGTATCTGCGCGATTTCATCGGCCAGTATGGTCAGCCGGAAGCCGTGCGCGAGGCGTATGAAGCCGCGATCGGTCAGAAGGTCGAGCGCGCGCGATTCTTCTCCGTGCATGGCGTGCGTGCCGCCGACGCGACCGAGAGCGACGAAGCTGCCGCTTGACGCCAACCGAAGAATTTTCCGGAAGCCTCGTCACATGATGATCGACTCCACTCACGGCGCGAATGCTGGCTCGCAGGCCCGCTTGCAGGCGCGCGTGCGCACGCTGCGCCACGAGGCGCAGCGCATTGCGAGCATCGAACTGGTGCCTGTGGAAGGCGACGTGTTTCCGCCTTTCACGCCTGGCGCGCATCTCGACGTGCATCTGCCCAACGGCCTCACGCGCAGCTATTCGCTCGTCAACGCGCCTGAAGAACGCGACCGCTATGTGATTGGCGTGCTGCACGATGCAAAGAGCCGCGGCGGTTCGCGCTGGCTGCACGAGGAGCTGCGCTGCGGCGCGACGTTGTCGATCGGCGCGCCGCGCAACAACTTCGCGCTCGACGAAGCGGCGTCGTCGACGCTGCTGGTCGCGGGCGGCATCGGCGTGACACCGATGCTGTGCATGTACCGCAAGCTGCGCGAGCGCGGACGCGCGGTGCAGTTCGTCTATTGCGCGCGCAGCCGTGGGCAGGCCGCGTTTCTTGACGAACTGGCCGCGCTGGGCGGCGACGTGCTGCTGCATTTCGACGACGAACACGACGGCCGGCCGTTCGATCTGGCCGCGTGTCTCGCGCGTCAGCCGAAGGACGTGCACGCGTATTGCTGCGGTCCGGGCGTGATGCTCGATGCGTTCCAGGCGGCATGCGCCGACGCGGGCATCGCGAACGTGCATATCGAACGCTTCGCGGCGAGCGCGCCGGTCGAGAGCACGCAGGGCACCGGCTACACGGTGGAACTCGCGCGCAGCGGCCGCACGTTGTTCGTGCCGGCGGGCAAGCCCTTGCTCGACGTTCTGCTCGACGCCGCCGTCGATGTCGAATACAGCTGCCGCGAAGGGCTGTGCGGCGCGTGTCAGACACGCGTGCTCGGCGGCTGCGTCGATCATCGTGACAGCGTGCTGACGCAATCCGAACGCGACGCGAACGACGCCATGATGATCTGCGTGTCCGGCGCGCAAAGCGGCACGCTGGTGCTCGATCTTGCCTGACGTCGTCTGACTGTTCACTCATCGCGCGCTGACCCGCGCGATTTCCTCCTGTTTTTCCGATGCTTTCCCCACAAACGTTTCCTTCGAGGACACGATGGAACTGACACGTCTTGCGAACGAGTACGAGACGATCGACGACGCGCGCGTCGCCGGTCGGCATGAAGCCGCGCTGATCTCCGCGCGCATCGAGCGTCTGCCGTTCACGCGATGGCATACGCGCGTGCTCGGCATGATCGGCTTCGTGCATATGACCGATGCCTTCGACGCGCTGACCATCGCGTTCGTGATGCCGGTGCTGATGGGCCTCTGGCATCTCACGCCGACCGAGGCGGGTTTGCTGGTGTCGAGCGGCTATGTCGGGCAGACGATCGGCGCGCTGCTGTTCAGCGCCGCCGCCGAGCGTTTCGGGCGTCTGCGCGTGCTGCGCTGGCTGCTCGTGCTGCTGGCGCTCGGCAGCGTGGCGTCGGCTTATGCGCCGGGTTACGCGGTGTTTATCGCGCTGCGCCTGTTTCAGGGCATCGGGCTCGGCGGCGAATCGCCGGTGTCGGCCACGTATATGAACGAAGTGTGCCCCGCGCGCATTCGCGGACGCGTGATCTTCGTGCTGCAATCCACGTTCGCGCTCGGCAATCTGGTGGCGGCCATCGCGGCGCTCTGGCTGATTCCGGCTTACGGCTGGCAGATCATGTTTCTCGTCGGCGGCTTGCCGATCGTGCTGGCGGCGATTTTGCCGCGCGTCGCGCCCGAGTCGCCGCGCTGGCTCGCGATCAACGGACACGCCGACGCCGCGCGCCGTATCGTCGACGAGATGGAGCGCTCGGCGCCCGCCGCGCGGCTCGCCGACGCAAGCACGCTCGACGTCGCTGCGGCCGGCGCAATCGGTGCAATCGGCGCAATCGGCGCAATCGGCGCAACGGGCGCAACGGGCGCAACGGGCGCAACGGGCACGCACGGCACGCAGGAACTGAAAGAGCCGAAGGAATCGTTCCGTGCGCTGTTCGCGCGCGGCTTCGCGCGGCGCACGCTGGTGGTCTGGCTGATGGCGGGTTGCGGCAGCCTGACGACTTACGGGATTCTGGTCTGGCTGCCGTCGCTCTATCGCACCGTCTATCACTTGCCGCTGGAAGTGGCGCTGCGATACGGCATGGTGAGCATGATCGCGACGCTGCTGGGCACGTTCATCGGCACCTTCGCGATCGACTGGATCGGCCGCAGAAAGACGTTTGCGATTGCGTTTCTCGGCGCGGCGCTGCCGATGTGCTGGCTCGCGCTGAGCGGCACGCGCGTGCCTGCCGGCGACGTGCTCGTGCTCGCCTCGATGAGCGTGGCGATGATCGCGATCGTGCAATGCGGCATCTACGTCTATGCGCCCGAGGTATATCCCACGCGCATTCGCGCGACCGGCGCGGGTGCGGCTTCGGCGATTACGCGGATCGCGTCGGTGATCGGTCCGCTCGTGATTGGCACGTTGCTGACGTATCTGCGTGTCGAAGCGGTGTTCGGTTATTTCGCGCTGGTCTCGCTGCTTGGCGCGATCGTGATCGGCGCATTCGCGATTGAAACGCGCGGGCGCAAACTCGACGAGATCGCAACGTGAAATCAGGCGCGCTGAATTCGCTCGTCATGCATTCGCTTTCAGCGCGCCTTTATCGTCGAGATCAGCGTGAATGACCGTGGCGACGGCGATAAACCGTCCGAGCGGCTTACTGATCCTTCGCGTCCTTCACGCGTGCATCGGCTTTTTCCTTGTCGGCGTCGGCTTGCGCGTCGGTCTTTTTCTTGTCGGCCTTGGCCTGGGCGATATCGGCCTTCTTGTCGGCTTTCGCCTGCTCCTTCGCGGCCTTTTTGTCCGCGTGCGTGGGCGGCGCGGCGTTCGGATCGTTGTTCGTTTGCGCGGCTGCGCCGGTGGCGATCGTCATTGCGCCAGCCGCTGAAAGAGCGAGTAGAGCGGCAGCGAGGCCGCGTGCGGGTTTGCGGATCGTCGGCATAAGTTTCTCCGTTTGGTGTTGAACAGTCCACGGAGAGCCAGCAAATGTCGTGCCGCGCGTGTTCGCGCCTAGAAGGAAATGGCGATGCCGAACATCGCCACGAACTGATTATTCGTCGATGAAGGCGTGGTATTTTGCGAATCGCCGACGATAGGCAGTGCGTCGATGATATCGCCCGCGCCTTTTGCGCCGAGCGTCTGCCCCGACGCATGCTGATACGCCTGCAACGTATAAAGCGTCGTGCGTTTGGACAGGTGATACAACTCGCGCAACGAGACCTGTTGATAGCGCGCCGCATCCTGAATGCCATTGGCCGACGACGCGCGCGTATAGCTATAGCCGCCCGAAATTTCGAATGGCGTGCTGATGCGATAACTCGCCAGCGCGCCATAAGTATTGAACACGGCGGTATCGGTGAAAAGCGAATGTCCGCCTGGCCGATAAAGAACGTTCGAATAATTCACGCCGAGCAGAAGATTGCCGAAAGAATAAGTCGCGAGCGCCGCCACGTGCTGCACAGTGCGTGCGGAGAGATAGCCGCTATTCAATTCGGAGTGGGGAAACGACGCACTCGCGGACGGATCGAAGCCGCCTGTATATTCCGTATTGCTCATGCGCAGATAGCCCGCGCCGATGGAAAGCGGGCCGTTATCGTAGCGAAGCGCCGCGCTAAAGAGGCTGCCGCTTTTCAGGCTGCCCGCCACGCCGCCAAAGCCGTATTGCACGCTGCCGCGCAAGCCTGCAATCGTCGGCGAAGTGTAGGTGACGGAACTGTTCGAGCGGATATCCGTGTCGAAGCCGTCGATATCGCCGGGATGCGCGCCGGTTGCACCGGTCAGATACGTCACCGGCCCGAGCGTGCCTGCGAGCAGATAGTAGGGCGTGTATTGGCGGCCTAAAGTCAGCGTGCCCGCGCGCGTATCCTGCAGACCCACGAACGCATAGCGATTAAACGCCAGCCCGGCCGTTTGCTGCGCCCCCGTGCCCGGATCGAAACCCTGTTGTAGATCGAAGATCGCACTGAGATCGGAACTGAGCGGCTCGCTGCCTTTGAAGCCGAACTTCGACGCATACAGATTGCCGTTGCGCATATACACGTTCGACTTGCCGTTCTGGTTGTTTGCATAGACGATCGCTTCGTCCACGTTGCCATACAGCGTCACGCTGCCTTGCGCGAATGCGGGCTGAGCCGCTGAAGCCATCACGCAAAGCGCCGAACGAACCGCGAACGCACGTCTCACACGCATGCCTGTCTACCTCGTTCGTCGTAATAGCGGGCGCGCGCACGGCTTCATGGTGCGTGCGCGCCCGCGAATGACTGCGCCTTGAGGCTGGCGCGCAGCGAGCCGACCTGCGCGGCGTCGACGGCCGGAGCGGCGTTGCCCCAGCTATTGCGGATGAACGTCGCGACGGCGGCGATATCGGCATCCGAGAGTTTCCACGCGAAGGCCGGCATCTGCGCGCTGGTCGGATTGCTCGCCGTGGCCGCGCCGCGTCCGCCCACGAGTATCGTGCGCAGCACGTTGTTCGCGCCGGGCGCACGCACGCCGGGATTGTTCGCGAGCGACGGCACCATCGCATCGACGCCGTCGCCGTTGCTCTTGTGGCAGGCGATGCAGTTGGTGCGATAGAGCGCGCCGCCGAGTTTCATCGCGGGATCGGTATCGACGACCGGTTGCGGCGCGCTGCGGCCCGATCCCGGCAGACTCTTGAGGTAGACGCCAATCGCTTTCAGATCGGCGGTACTCAGATACTGAGTGGAATTCGAAACCGCTTCGCCCATTGACCCGGCCGCCACGCTGAAGCGATTGCCGCCGGTCTGCAGATACGCGACGAAATCTTCGTCGCTCCACGTGCCGATGCCGACATAGCGATTGCCCGTGATTTCCGGCGCATGCCAGCCTTCGAGGTCGTAACCCTGCAGGTAATCGGTATCGCCGCCCAGCGCATTTTTTCCGCTATGGCAGGCGGTGCAATGGCCGAGACCGTCGACCAGATACGCGCCGCGATTCCATTCGACCGATTGCGCCGGATCCGGATGGAACGGTGTCGGATTGAAAAACAGCAGGTTCCAGCCGAACATCATCAAACGGATATTGAACGGAAACGGCAACTGATTCGCGGGCGGCGCTTCGGCAACCGGCGGCACGGTCTTCAGATAGGCGAGGATGTCGAGCAGATCGCGGTCGCTCACGCGCGCGTAGAGGTTGTACGGCATCGCCGGATAGAGCAGCTTGTGATTCGGCGCGACGCCGCGTTTTACTGCGGCGAGGAACTGCGCGTCGGTCCAGTTACCGATGCCGTATTGCGGATCGGGCGTGATGTTGCTCGACACGATCACGCCGAAGGGCGTGTTCAGGCCCAGGCCGCCCGCGAACGGCTTGCCGCCTTGCGCGGTGTGGCAGGCGATGCAGTCGCCCGCGCGCGCGAGGTAGAGGCCGCGCTTGACGGGATCGCTGGCAGCGCTGCCGTTTTCGTCGCCGAAATGAAGCACGTTGCGCAGCAGATCCGAATCGGCGGGCTCGGTGTTGCGCTGCGAATTGCGCCACGCGTACAGGCCGCCGAGCACGATGAAGGCCAGCAGGACGAGCACGATCAGCGCCGTCCAGAGGCGTCGCCCACGGCGCGGCGAGGGAGTGTCGGGAGTGCGCGCCATGGTCTACACCTGCACGAGCGCGCCGGGCGCTTTCAGATACTGATCGCGAATCGCCTGGGCGGCGTGCAGCGTGAGCGCGGCGACCGTGCCGGTGGGGTTGTAGCCGCCGTTGTTCGCGAACGCCGACGCGCCGCAGACAAACGTATTCGGCACGTCCCAGCTCTGCAGAAATTTGTTGACCGCGCTGGTGTTCGGATCGGCGCCCATGCACGCGCCGCCCGTCGTGTGCGACGAGAGATTCGTCATGGGCGTATAGGGCTGCGCGGTCGGTTCGGAACGCTCGATGGTTTCGGCATTCATCGCGCGGGCGATTTCCTCCGATTTGTCGGCCATGAATTTCGCCGAGCGCTTGTCGTTTTCGTTCCAGTCGAAGGTCACGCGCAAAAGCGGCTGGCCGTGACGATCGCGGTAAGTTGGATCGAGATCGAGAAAGACATCGCGATGGGGATAGCTGTTGCCCATCACGTAGATCGAGTTGTAGTTCTGATAAGCCTTGCGATAGGCCTCTTTCCACGCCGATCCCCACGCGGGCGTTCCTTTCGGCACGCCCGCCGACAAACCGATCGGCCGTCCGTTCGTCGAATGGATCAAGGCCACGCCGCCGCCGATGAAATCGACATTCGAATGGTCGAAGTTATCGTCGTTGAAATCGTCGATGGCCTGCGCGAGCGCGCCCGCGCCGATAAACGGATTGAGGTTCTGATCTTTCAGCCAGATCGACGCGCCCGAAATCGTCTGATACGCGTAATTGCGACCGACCACGCCCTGGCCCGCATCGCGGTCATACGGCTTGCCGATGCCGGACAGCAGCATGAGCCGCACGTTGTCGAACTGATACGCGGAAAGCACCACGATATCGGCGGGCTGTTCCCATTGCTGGCCGTCGTTGTCGATAAACGTCACGCCCGTGGCCATTTTCTTGTCGGGCGTGAGATTCACGCGCAGCACTTCGGCATTCGGAATCACGGCGAAATTTTTTCGCGCCATCAGCGCGGGCACCACGCAGGCTTGCGGACTGCTTTTCGACCAGTTGCCGCAACCGAAAAATTCGCAATAGCCGCAATACGTGCACGGCGCCATTTTCACGCCGAGTGTATTGGTGTACGCGCCCGACGTATTGCCGGCCGGCACCGGAAACGGATGGTAGCCGAGATCGCGCGTCGCTTTATCGAATAACAGCGCCGCTTGCGTGCGGGCGAGCGGCGGCAGCGGATAGTCGCGATTGCGCGGGCCTTCGAATACGTTGCCGCCTTCGACTTTCTGCCCCTGAAGATTGCCGGCCTTGCCCGACGTGCCCGCGATGCGTTCGAACTTGTCGTAGAACGGTTCGAGTTCGTCATACGTGACGCCCCAATCCTGCACCTGCAATCCTTCGACGAAACGCTCCTTGCCGTACTTCTGGACAGTGTTCGTATAGGTGACGAAGTCGGTCGGCAGAAAGCGCCACGTCATGCCGTTCCAGTGCGTGCCCGCGCCGCCCACACCCCAGCCGAACTGGTAAGTGTTCAGGTCGCGCAAGGGCAGCGCTTCCTGATCGGGGCGATTGCGGAACGTCATCGTTTCCACGCTCAGCGGCTGCAGCAGTTCGCGGCGGCGCGCGTAGCGCAATTCGTCGGTGTCGATCGTGGTGGGGAAGTCCGTGCTCGTGTCGCGCCAACTGCCGCGTTCGATCGCGACCACGTTCAGACCGGCTTGCGCGAGTTCATTTGCCATCAGCGAGCCGGCCCATCCGAGACCGACGATGACGGCATCCGCCTTGGGCCGCTTCTGTGCCATGCTGGACGCTCCTTGTTCTCGTTCGCGCGATATCGCGGCAGTGCGCGCCGCGACGCCGCGCGAATCAGGTTTGCTTGCGGATGAAGCTCACGGGCTGAATGCCGAGCGGTTGGCCGGGTTTGTCGAGATAGTCCCGGAAGTCGTATTGCGCGCCGGGAAAACCCACCATTTTCCAGCCCGCCATATCCTTGTTGCCGCCGTAGATCGGATCGGCGAAGAAGCCTTCGCGCACGTTCCAGAGCACCTGCGTGAAGAACTGCTTCGCGTCCACGCCGCCCATCGCAAGCGTGCCGGCTTCCCATTCGCGGATCATGGCGTCTTGCGTGTCGGGCGCGAGATCGACGAAGCGTTTGCCGCCGGGCTGGGCTTTCACTGCGCTGTCGAATGCGGCGAGACCCGCGCGCCAGCGCGCGGCGGGGCCGGTGTCGAACTGCGGACCGGCTTGCGGCAGACCCTGCTTGAGCGGGCCGTCGAGATAGAGGTAGGTGCCTTTGCCGTAAGGTCCGGCGAGTTGCGCGTCGATGAACACGGCGCAGCCGGCTTCCTTGCCGCCGATGCTCAGGCTGTCGGCCGGAATGAGGCGGTCCGCGATGGCTTCGGTGAGGGCGGCTTCGTCGGCGGTGAAGAACTTCCAGCCGTCGGCGACGACCGGCTGTGGCGGCGGCGCGGGCTCGCCGGTCCACGGCATGCCGCCCCAGATCACTTTGACTTTCGCGACGGCCAGACTGCCGACGAGTAGAACGAGTGACACCAGGACGCCACGTCTTCGCATGGTGAACCTCAGACGAAATATGACTGGACGGCGCGCTCCGGCGACCGCGACCAGGCGGGACGCGCGGCCTGGCAGCCGCGATCCGCATCGGCGACGTGGGGACGCGTCGCACATATCGATTTACGATAGTTGCCAACGCGGCCATGCGCAAGCGCGGTATTCACTGATTCACGGATGCGCGGCGGTGCCGGGCGGTACCGCCAGTTTATGCAGACGACATGGAATGCGGCGGGCTAATGTGGCGGGAGCGCGGATTGCTGGCGGCGCCATTTCCACCGTGGTCGATCTGGAGTACTTTCCATTACCGGCAGTCGAAGGCCGCGTTTTGCAAGAGAATTGAAATCGATAACGGTCATATGCGGAGTTCCATTAAAAACATATTCTGCACTGTCGTGCGCCGCCCGATCTCGATACAGTGGAGCAAGTTGCTTCCAGCACGCTCTCATTCGTGAACTGGCGCGCTTGACATCCCACCATCGTGAACGTGACAAACATGAGCATTCAGAGAACAGGCCATCGCTATCGCGATGTCGCAACCGGCAAGACACTCGACGTGTGGTTTCCCGTTTCCAGCGAGCCACGGAGAAGGCGCTGTCTTGCGGAGAAAGTCGGCTTCGTAGAGGGCGATTTCGTCGACGTCGCGATCGACTCGCTGGCGGCCGCGCCGGTTTCCACCGAGGAAGCGTATTTGCGCCTGCATCTGCTGTCGGAGCGCTCGGTCAAACCGAATGAGATTAATCTCGAAGGCATCTTCGGCCTGCTGCCGAATATTGCGTGGACGTCCGCCGGTCCGGTGCTTCCTGGTCGCGTGGATGCCTTGCGCGAGCGGCTCGCCGAGGAGTTTCATCACCTCACGGTCACGTCGGTCGACAAGTTTCCGCGTATGACCGATTACGTGATTCCGGAAGGCGTCAGAGTGGCCGACGCCGATCGCGTGCGACTCGGCGCGCACCTCGCGAGCGGCACGACGGTGATGCACGAAGGCTTCGTCAATTTCAATGCGGGCACGCTCGGCGAGTCGATGATCGAAGGGCGCGTGACGCCCGGCGTGGTCGTCGGCAAGAATTCGGACGTGGGGGCGGGCGCGTCGATCATGGGCACGTTGTCGGGCGGCGGCAAGAGCCGGAACGCCATCGGCGAGCGCAGCCTGCTGGGCGCGAATGCGGGCATTGGCATTTCGCTCGGCGACGATTGCATCGTCGAAGCCGGGCTGTATGTGACGGCGGGCACGAAGGTCAAGCTGCCGGACGGCAGCGTGGTTGCCGCGCGCGAGTTGTCCGGCCAGCACGGCTGGCTGTTTCGCCGGAACAGTCAAACCGGCGCGGTGGAAGCGATCCCCACGCAGTCGCAGCGCTGGGGCGGCTTGAACGCGAGTCTCCATAGCAACGATTAGCGATCGTTGTGATCGCTCGTTTTAGACCGTAAAACAAGCGCTCAAATGATAGGCGCGGTCTGCGTGAGCGTCGAAATGAAGCGCGCGGTGCGCGCGTCGCGCGGGCGCGAAAACAGTTCGCTCGATGGCCCGGCTTCGACCACCGCGCCGTCCTTGAGAAAGATCGCATCGTGCGCGACCGACGCGGCGAGCCGAAAATCGTGCGTCGCCATCAACATGGTCGTGCCTTCGTTCGCGAGCTGGCGGAGCACGTCCACGACTTCGGCGGACAGTTCGGGATCGAGCGCGGAAGTGGGTTCGTCGCAGAGCAGCACTTGCGGCGACGGCGCGAGCGCGCGTGCAATCGCCACGCGCTGTTGCTGGCCGCCCGAGAGCGTGCTGGGCCATGCTTCGGCCTTTGCGGCGAGGCCCACTTTATCGAGCAGCGCGGCGGCCCGTTCGCGTGCGCGCACGCGATCCCATTGCGGCAGAATCACGAGCCCCGCCATGACGTTCTCGATCACGCTCAGATGCGGGAACAACTGGAAGTTCTGGAACACCATGCCGGTATGGCGGCGCACCTTCGCAATCTCCGCCTGCGCGATGCGCCGTCCTGGCGCGAATGTGATCTGCGCGTCGCCGACACGCAGCGTGCCGCTGTCCGGCACTTCGAGCAGATTCACGCAGCGTAGCAAGGTGCTTTTTCCGCTGCCGGACGGACCGATCAGCGCGGTCACGCTGCCCGCCTTGAGCGTGAGTGCAATGTCGATCAGCACGCGATGTTCGCCGAACGATTTGCCGATACGGTCGAATTCGATCATCAGCGGCCCGGCGAAAAGAGGGCGTGTCGGCCAAAGCGCGCTTCAAGCCGGAATTGCGCGCGCGACAGCACGGAACTGAACGCCAGATAAATCAACGCGGCCTCGCTATACAGAATGAGCGGTTCGTAGGTCACGGCCGCAATGCGCTGCGCGGCCTGAAAAATCTCGGGCACCGTGAGCACGGCGGCCAGCGACGTGTCTTTCACGAGCGCGATAAATGCGTTCGACAAGGCGGGCAAGGCCACGCGAATCGCTTGCGGCAGAATCACGCGACGCAGCGCCTGCGCGCGCGTCATGTTCAGCGAATACGCGGCTTCCCATTGCCCGCGTGGAATCGATTCGATCACGCCGCGAATCACTTCGGCGTTATACGCGCCCACGTTCAGCGAAAAACCGATGATCGCCGCCGTCAACGGATCGAGCACGATACCCACGTTGGGCAGGCCGTAAAAGATCACGAATAGCTGTACGAGCAGCGGCGAGCCGCGAAACAGCCAGATATAAAAGCGTGCGGCGGCGCTGGCCCAGCGCGGTCCGAACAGGCGCACGAGCGCCACCCAGAACGCGAGCGCGACGCCGATCGCAAACGATGCGAGCGTGAGCGGCACAGTGAACACAAGCCCTGCGTACAGCAGCGGCCAGAGCGATTGCGCCATTAAATTCAGCCATGCGGGCATCGTTCAGCCCGCCTTATTGCGAGACGTCTTTGCCGAAATACTTCTGCGAGATTTTCGCGTAGGTGCCGTCGGCCTTGATGTCGGCGAGCGCCTTGTCGACAGCCGCGACCAGCGCCGGATTGCCCTTGCGCAGCAGCACGGCCGATTGATCGCCGGCGCTCGACGTATCGGTGGCGACGATCTTCAGCTTGGCGTCGGGCTTGTGCTTGCGGAAGTCGAGGTACGACAGCGAGTCGTTGACGGTGGCGTCCACGCGGCCCGAGGTCAGCAGATCGATCGACTCGTTGAAGCCTTGCACCGGCACGACATCGGCGCCGTGCGAAGCGGCGAGCTTGCCGAAATTGCTGGTGAGCGTGTTCGCCGACTTCTTGCCTTTCAGATCGTCGAACGAATGAATCGTGGTGTTGTCGTCGCGCACGATCAGCACGGCGTGCGTGGCGATATACGGCGTCGAGAAGTCGTATTTGACCTTGCGCGCGTCGGTGATCGACACTTCATTGATGACGGCGTCGTAGCGGTTCACGTCGAGACCGGCGATCAGTCCGTCCCACTTGCCTTCGACGAATTCCGGCTTGACGCCCAGACGTTGCGCGATGGCGCTGGCGATGTCGACATCGAAACCCGTGAGCTTGCCCGTTTCGTCGTGATACGTGAACGGCGCGTAGGTGCCTTCGGTGCCGACGCGGAACACGCCGGACGACTTCACCTGGGCCAGTTCGTCGGCGGCGAACGCGGGCGCGGCGGCGACCGCCGAAAGGAGTGTGGCGAGCAAGACGGAGCGGATAGCTTTCATGGTGGTAACTCGCGTGTGAATGCTGCTGAATAGTGGGCTCGATGCGTGAGCCGCACGATTCTACTGACCGCGCGTTCGACCACAAAAGCGATGATGCGCTATCCATATGCCCCGGCGGAATATCACGCTACGGTGCGTTTTCGCGCGCGCTCGCAATCGATAGATGAAAAAACGAATTGCTTATTCGATTGCGATGCGCGCGATTGCAGTGGGCTTACACGTCGTCGGGGACGAGCGCGAGCAGGCCGATCGCACCGAGTCCCCATTGCGCGGTGGAATTGGTCGAAACGCGCGGCGCTTCGTCCACGTCGTAGAGCACGGTCGGCACGCGCACGCGCTCGATCACGAAGTCCTCGAACGTGCTGCCCGCGCGACCGGCGAGGAACTGCGTCCACGCGCGATGCGCCAGTGCGCGGTCGCCGGTTTCGCTGGCCGCATAGGCGAGCAGTCGCGCGTGTCCCTGATTCAGATTCAGCTTGCCGAGCGGCTGCCCGAGCGCCTCACGCTGCGCGTCTGCGCTCGCGGAATAGAGCGTGCAGTATTGCAGCCAGGCCGTGCGGAACGTCGGCACATCGAGCACGCGCAACAGCTCGCCGCAGATTTCGGGCAGACCGAACACGGCGCTCAGATGCGAGACCGACAACGCGCCGCTCGCATCGCGCGCGAACGCGCCCGTGCGCAGATCCATCACGCCGTAGCCCGTGAAGAATCCGTGCGGCTGTGCGGCGATGGTCGTCATGCTGGCCACGAGTTTGTCGCGCCAGGCGAGATCGCCCGTGCGTTCCCATTCGGTGAGCCAGGCTGCCGCCACCGCGCCCCAATCCGTGCCGAACGAAACGGTGGCGTGATGCGCGCGATCGTCGGGCGGAAACGGCTCGCCGATCTTGCGGCCCGGCAGCACGTCGCGCAGCCGCTCGACCGCGTTCACCTGCGCGCGCATGAGGTCGCCGATGCGTTCGTCCGCGCTCACGTAGTAATAGAAGCGGTGATTCGCGACCGTGGACACGCGCAGTTGCTTCGCGCTGTCGCCCCAGTGCTGGACGTCGTGACGCGAGCCGAGCGGACTGAACGGACCGATGTGATGAACGTCGACTTCGCTGCCGTGGCGCGTCATCGCTTCGGCGGTGCGGAAAGCGTCGGCGCGGCCCGAATGCAGCCAGTAGTGCCAGAGCCAGATGCCGCTGCTCAGCTCGCCGTTGTCCCACGCGAAGCCGCCGACGTCGTAGCGCCAGACGTGACGCGTGGCGTCGTAGGTGTGCATCACGTCGCCGAAATCCCAGAAGCCGTACCACTTGCGCTGCTCGATCTGGCCGCGATAGAAGTCGTAGTTCCAGTCGAGCGCGCGTTGCGTGCGGGCGATCACGGGCGCAGCGGCGGCGCGCGACGCGCGTGGACGCCAGTACGGATCGAACGCTTCGGCGCGATGCATCCACGTGCGCGAAGGTAGCAGACGCGGCGGCGTTTCGATGCGCCGCGCGATGTCGATCAGTTCGGCGTTGGTCGGCGTGCGCGGCAGCAACTGCAGTTCGATTTCGCTCGTGCGCGCCACGCCATACGGCGTCATGAAACCCGGCTCGTAATCCTCGTAGGTGATGTCGAGTGCGTCGCGTTGCAGCGCGTAACTCGTTTCGCCCATGCCGTCGTGGTACGGGCGCAGATCCATGCCGGGCGCGTCGGGCGCCCAAAGCCAGAGCGTGACGGTGGCGCGTTCGCTGTGCGCGCCGCGAATGTCGAGTTGCGCCGGATAGCTCTGCCAGAAGTGGCGGATGCCGAATGCCACGCTGCCTGAAAGCGCGCCGAGGCAAGCGGTGCCCGCCGCGCGCGTGCCGCTTGCCGCGCGAATCCAGCCGCAGCCGCTTTGCGTGCGCTTGTCGATCGTGAAGCCGTCGGCGTTCGGCTGGAGCAGCGTGTAGTCGCCCCAGGCGGGCACGAAGCGCAAATCCTTCGCGAATATAGGGCCGAGCGCGGAAGCGGGCGGCGTGACCTCGCCCGCGAACTGCGCGGCTTCCACGCTAGCGCCGGGGCTGCGGCGCAGGCCGGTGAGCGTGCGCACGGCTTCGGCGAAGACGCCGCCATTGTCGCCCGTGAAGCGCACGAAGCGTTCGTGCGGCTCGCCTTCGAGCGGCATATCGAAACGCAGACCCACGCCGCGAATGAAGCTTCGCTGCGGATCGGCATCGTAGACGAGGCTGTGAACGATACGCACGGCGTCCGAGTCGCGGTAGAAGTAAAGCCGCAGCACGAAGGGCAGCAGCGTGGCGTTGCCGCCTTCCTGCGCGTGCGTGCCGGTGAGCTTGACGACCGCGCGCGCCGGGCCGCTTTGTTCGAGCGTGGCATGCTCGATGCGGCCCGTGTAGCGTTTGCGTGCGGGCGCTTGTGTTTCGTCGTCGTGCTGTGCGGTAGGCGCTTCGTCGGCGAGCACAACGAGGCGGCCGTCGTGCAGCGTCGCCTGGCCGTTGCGGCTCAACGTGTCGAACACGCGCGCGCCATTGAGCGGCAGCGTGGCCTGCAATGCGCCCGTATCGATGCGGATCAGGTCGCCGTCGAGATGCGCGATGGCGGGCGTATTGTTCGTTTCGGCGGCGCGTGCCGCACGAGGTTCGACGACGAAGCCGCGAGGCGTTTCGCCGCCATTTTGCAGCGCTGCGAGCGCTTGCGGTGCAAGCGCATGCGCCGACCATTTCAGCGAGCCATCGGGCCAGTAAGCCAGCGGCCACGATTGCAGCGCGACGCGCCCGGACGCAGACGTTGGCGTCGCTGCCGCGTGCTCGATGCGCAAATCGAACGCGCTGTGCGCATCGACTGCGCCGCGCGGCCACGGCACGCCCCACGTCGCGCCGGTGAACGATTCGGGCGTGGCGCGCAGCGAGCCGTCGAGCCAATGCACGCGCGCTTCGTTCGCGTTGGCGTCGTCGATGGTGTCGGCGTACGAAGCAGAAAGCGCTTGCGCCGTCGTCGACGCATCGGCGAGCGTGCCGCCTACGGCCAGCGAAGCGAGTTTGAAGAAGGTGCGGCGATCGAATCCGTTGCTCATCGCGGCCTCAGAACTGATAGGTCAGCGTGCCGCCGATCGTGCGCGGTTCGCCGATCCAGCCGAGCACCGACCCGTAATCGCTTTCCACGAGCCGCTGATAGTAGGTCTTGTTGAACAGATTGTTGACCCAGAGCGAGGCGGTCCAGCTGCCGCGACTGAATTTGCCGCCCGTGCCAGCCGAAAGCGAGACGAGGCCATAGCCCGGAATGCGCGTGAACGCCGAATCGTCGACGGTGCCGTACATCCACGTGCGATACGAATAGCGCGCGCTCACGAACGAAGTGAGGCCGTTGAGCGTGTGCCACGTATAGCGCGCCGTCGCATTGAACGTAAGCTTCGGTGCGTTGAAGACCTGATTGCCCGTGAGGTCGCAGATCGCGGTGGAACCGGCCGGTCCGAGCGTGACTTCGGGCGGGCAGATTGCGTGGTGATAGTTGAGGTAGCGCGCGTCGTTATAGACCGCGGATGTCTGCAGCAGCAGATGATCGTCGGGCGTGTATTGCAGCGAGAATTCCGCGCCGCGCGAGCGGAATGTCCCTGCATTCACGAGGTAAGTCGATTGCGTGCTGGGGTCGTAGCTCTGCGTCTGGAACGCGTTCACGTAGGTCAGGAACACGTCGGCTTTCGCGCTTAGCGAGCCGTCGAGCAGCGTGCCCTTGATGCCCAGTTCCGCGCTCTTGGTGCGTTCGGGCGCGATCACGAGCGAGCTGTCGCCGGCCTTCGATGCCGCGCCCGCCGAGACGTTCAGGCCGCCCGCCTTCTCGCCGTACGAGAGCGCGAGATAGCTGCTCAGATCGCGCGTGAGCAGGTACTTGAATGCGAGCGTGGCCGAGGGCAGCGTGTTGTATTGAACGAGGTAGCCGGAGTTGAACGGCGCCTTGTTATAGCGGATGAACTGGCCGCCTTTCTTGTCGTAGGTGAGGCGTACGCCCGCCGTGATGTCGAAGCGCGGCGTCACGTGGAAGGTGCCCTGACCGAAGCCGGACCACACTTCGTCGTGCAGCGTGCCGTAGCGAATGATGTCGAGCCCGTCGTAAGCCGTGCTGCCGTAATAGAGGCCCGGCAGCTTGCTGTCGGCGTAACGCGTGAAGGCTTGCGTTGCTTCGTTTTCGCCCATGTAGGTCGCGCCCACGGCCCAGTCGAAGTATTGGCCGTGCGGCGAATCGAGGCGGAAATCCTGCGACCACGAACGGTCGAGAAACTGCGTGCCGCTGTTCGCGTAGACGGGCACGCTCAGGCTGTCGGCCACCGAAGGCACGTAATTGAAGTAGCGATACGAACTCACGGAACGCAGGTTGTAGCCGTTGTCGAAGCGATAGTTCGCCTCGGCCGAACCGCCGCCCTGCACGAGATGCATGCTGTTTTCGTCGTCGAGCGCGACGTTGTGGTCGTCGCCGCCATACACCACGCGATTGCCGATCAGCGACGAATGCGTGAGGAAGCTGTTCACGCCATTCACCGAATTCGACGAATACGTCACCGGCGTAGGCGAGTCGTTCTCGTTGCTGTAATCGGCGCTCAGACGCAGGCTGAACTGATTGTTGGGCTTGAAAAGCAGCTGGCCGCGCACGCTGTTGCTCGAATTGCCGTTGAGCGTGTGGCCGTTCGTGATGTTGTTGACGTCGCCGTTGGTGCTGTTGTGCACGAAGTCGATGCGGCCCGAGAGCATGTCCGCGATCGGTCCCGAGAGCATGGTGTGATTGAGCACCGTGCCGCGCGAGGCGAACGAGAGGCTTTCCGAGCCGGTCAGCGTGGAACTCGGCAGCGGCGTGTGGATGTCGATCACGCCGCCCGTCGAGTTCGCGCCGAACAGCGTGCCTTGCGCGCCGCTCAACACGTCGACGTAATCGACGTCGGCGAGTGCGCCCGCGAGCATGCCGGGACGCGGCAGGTACACGTTGTCGAGATACACGGCCACGCTGCTCGGCATGCCGATGTTCTGCTCGCCGCTGGTCTGGCCGCCGCCGTCGCCCACGCCGCGGATCGTGATCTGCGTGTCGGACGGATCGGTGGTCTGCACGTTCAGGCCGGGCACGAGCTGCTGGAGATCCGCGAGCGAGGTGATGTGCTGCTGTTGCAGTTCGCGGCCCGTCACGCGGTAGCTCGACGTCGGCGTGCGCTGCGGGTCGTCGCGGCGCGCGCGCGTGGCGCTCACGGTCACGGTGCCCAGTTGCGTGGTGGTGGTCGTGTCGGCGATGGCGGGCGGGGGAACCGGCCGCTTCGGCCGGTCAGCTTTTGGGCGCGCTTCCTCCGTCGCGGTGGCGGCCGGTACGGCGCGGCGCACGGCGAGCGCGTGGCTGTCCGTGGTCACGACTTCGAGACCGGTGCCCTTGAGCGCCTGGGCGATCGCGCCTTGCGCCGTGAGCGCACCGCTCACGGGCGCGGCCTGCACGTGTTCGACGAGATGCGGATCGTAGCTGAGCGGCACGCCGCTTTGCGCAGCGATGGACAGCAGCGTGCGGTTGAGCGGTTGCGCCGCGAGATGGAAGGTGTGCGTCGCGGCGTCCTGCGCGAGCGCGGCGCCGGCTGCAAGAAAGAGCGCGGCCGAAAGCGCGATTGAGAGCGCGCTGCGGCGCGATGCCGGGGTACGGGGTCGTTTCACGTTAAGCCTGTCGTTATGTCGATGATCGATGCGTTCGGGATGCGCGGCATGCCGATGCGCGGGTGAACGATGGCCATGTGCAACGAGCATCGAAAAGCGTCAGCGAAACAGTGCGGTCGAGCGAGATTTTTTTGTGTGGCGCTCCGAATCATTTATGCAATGCGCAGCACCGCGCGCGTCATATCGATTCGAGAATCCGTGCTTTGGACGGCTGCGTCCGCAACTTTAGAATCGCCGCTCCAGCCTCAGCCCAACTTGCCTGCTCACGCGTTGCGCGCAACGCGTTCAGTCCGACCGTCATGGCGATCCGATCCCAAAGCCTGTCCGCCGGCCGCGCCGCCGACGCCGAGGCGCTCACCAATCCGGCGCGCGAGCGTTTCCTGTCCGACGAATTCCGCCGCAGCTACGGCTGGCTCACGGGCTGTATGCACCGTCTCGTCGGGTCGAGCAGCGACGCAGAGGATCTCGCCGCGAGCGCGTTCACCGAGCTGGCCGCGCATCCGGACGTCAGCGCGATCCGGCAGCCGCGCGCCTTGCTCACGACGATCGCGCGCCGGCTGACGTTCGAGCATTGGCGTCGACGCGATATCGAACGCGCGTATCTCGCGCGGCTCGCGCTCGCCCCTGAACCGGTCGCGCCCGCGCCCGAGGTCGCGCTCGAAGCCGTGCAGGAGATCATGCTGATCGACGCGGCCTTGCAGCAGCTTTCCGCGCGCGCGAGAGAGGCGTTCATCCTGAGTCAGTTCGAGGACATGAAATACGCCGATATCGCGGTGCGGCTCGGTGTGTCCGTGAGCATGGTGCGCAAATACGTCGCGCAGGCGCTCATGCTCTGTTGCGAGGCGGCATGAGCACGACGCGCGTCATGAGCGGCACCGAGGCGGGCAGCGCGCGGGGCGCTGTCGAATGGGAAGTGCGTCTGCGTGAAGGCGAACTCGATGCGCGCGAGATCGCCGCGTTCGAAGCATGGCAGCGCGACGAAGCGAACGGCCGCG
>NZ_JAAGPN010000565.1:0-1575 GCF_017104805.1 Paraburkholderia sp. Ac-20347
CGGCCTGAGGCGCGGGAGCGGGCGAGGCGGCGGGCGCTGCGGTTTTCAAATCGTTCGCGACAGTCCCGGCCGACGCCGCCGCAGCGCTCGGCGCAGGCGCGGCTCCGCGCGGCGTTTGCGGCGCGTGAATCGCGAGCCAGCCGGAATAATCGGGCGGCGTCTGCGCGTCGATTTCGTCCTCGAGCGTTTCGAGCAGCGCGCCGATCGAATTCGGATCGCCGCAGCGCTGCTCGCCCTGGAACAGCTCCGCGAGCGGATTCCTGAACACGCGCTGCAGCACCGCGTCGGCGTCGCCGAGGCGGCAGGCGAAGAAGAACACGTACAGGCTGTCGCCGGCGGCCGTCGCGATGTCGCCCGCGCGGCGCAACTGACACGCCTTGAGCGCGTCGACGTGCGCGACTTCGGGCATCAGCGCGAGACGGATCAGCACGCTCGGCAACTGGATCACGCGGCTGCGTTCGACGGCCGCGCGCACCAGCTCGACGAAATGCGCCGCGCCCACGTAGCCGCTTTCCTCGCCGTGCATCACGCCCGCGAGCGCCTGGCGATAGTCGGCGGGCACCGGACGCGAATACACCTGCCCCTGCAGACTGTCGACGATCGCTTCCACCTGCGAGAGCGTGGTGTGACGCGGAATCACGCGGTTCGCGCCCAGATTGAGCATGAGCGACTCGTAGCGCATCGCCACCGCTTCCTCGCGCACGATGATCTTGAGCGCGTTGCCGCATTGCAGCCGCAGCGTGTGGACCTGTTCCGCGAGCGATTCGAGCTGGCGGCTCGTGCCGAAGTCGAGGATCACCGTTGCGGCGACGGCGGTGCGCGAGGCGCCGAGCGCCGCTTCGTTGTCGTCGACGACCTGCCAGGCGGGCGGCAGCACGCGTTCGTTGATCACGGCGTCGCGCGAGACGATCACGCGGCCTTCGTCGGGCGCGAGCAGGCCGACTTCGGTCGCCGTTTGCGCGAAGGTGCCGCCGTCCACGGTCAAACGATGATCGAGCGCCGAAAAACGCAGCGGCAGCGACTGGCTGCCGAGCACGGCGTCTTCGGAGCGCCAGAACGCCACTTCCCAATGGAACTGGCCCTGGGTCTGCAGCAGTTGCGCCGCGCCCGCGAAGCGCGCCTGGAAGGCGGCCAGTTCGGGATGCGCGTTGTCGTCGCCGAGACCGGGCGGTTCGGCCAGCAGCAGCACGCCGTAACGATGCTGCGCGCACCAGCTCGCGAGTTGCGCGCCTTGGCGCGCGAGCGCCGCGGCGTCGTGCCAGTCGAAGAACGCTTCGGCGCCTTCGAGATAGAACTGGCTCGCGGGCGCGGCGCACTGGTTGGCGAGCGCGTCGAGCGCCTCGATCAGCACCTGCGCGCCGTCGCGGCCTTCGAGCGGCGCGAGCGAGCAGACGTTGGCCCAGTGATGCGTCGAACCGGGCCGGTCGATGTCGATGCCGCGCTCGCGCAGCATGGCCGCGATGCTCGCGCCGTCGCGCGTGGAGAGCACCGTGGCCGGACCTTCGAGCGCGGCGGCGGCGGTTTCCCAGAACAGCGCGTCGCGCGCGGGCGAGGCGTTCGCATAGACGATATGCA
>NZ_JAAGPN010000566.1:0-1565 GCF_017104805.1 Paraburkholderia sp. Ac-20347
GCACGACCGCCCGCCGCCACGCGCAAGCAGCGGCGCCAGGCGACGCCGCGCGTCGACGCAGTCGGCACGCGCGGCGCGATGTCGAAATTGCGCAGGCTGCCGATGATCTGCCCAGCCGGCGGCGTAAATGTGAGCGCGGTAAGCGTGGAAGCGATGGCGATCTCGTCGAGCGCCGGCTGTGCGCGCAGCAACACGTTCGCGCCCGCCTGCTCCGCCACGACCGCCCAGCCGCACGACCAGTCCGCGAGTCCGGACGGACAGGCTTTGCCCGTGGCGAGGCAATGTCGCGCCGCGTCGATCCGGCATACGGTGATGCGCGTCTTGCGTCGGATCGCCTCGCTGCGCGCGTAGGAAAAGGTGCCGAGCAAGGCGTTCGCGCGCGCGTCCACCTGGTCGCGCACGCGCCACGCCGCGAACGTAGGCACGGCAGCCGTGACGCAGATCGCGAACAGCACGATCACGGCCATGGTTTCGAGCAAGGTGAAGCCGGCGCATTTCATCTGCAATCCTGATCATCAAGAAATTGCAATCACTCTAGAGACGAAACGAAACCGGAACAATTAGCCGAACGGCTAGCTGTTGCGCACGCGTGCGGCTCGCGACAATACCAGCGTCACGAACCACGACGGCAACAAAAGGGAGAAAGCGATGCGAGTAACGGCAGGCGTTACAGCGAGGCGGGCAATACGGGTGAGACGCGCGCGTTCAGCGCTTTTTCGGCGGCGTGGCGGCACCGCTCGCGCGGCGGAATTCCTCGATCACGTCCTCGAATTCGGAGACGTCCTCGAAGCGCCGGTACACGGAAGCGAACCGCACGAACGCGACCTTGTCGAGCTCGCGCAACTCGCCCATCACGAGCTCGCCGAGGCGCTCGCTGCGCACCTCGCGCTCGCCGCTGCCGAGCAGTTGATATTCGATACGGGCGACCGCCGCATCGATGGCGTCGGCTGCAACGGGCCGCTTGCGCAGCGCCAGTTGCATGCTCGCCATGATCTTGCGGCGGTCGAATTCCGTGCGGCTGCCGTCCTTCTTGACGATCGCCGGCATCGCCAGCTCGACCCGCTCGTACGTCGTGAAACGCTTGTCGCAGGCCGGGCAGCGGCGGCGGCGCCGGATCGCGGCGCCGTCCTCGGACACGCGCGAGTCGACCACTTGCGTGTCTTCATGCCGGCAGAAGGGGCAGCGCATACTGACTTACCGCAGGGCTTAACGGTAAACCGGGAAGCGCTTCGTCAGCTCCGAGACCTGCGCCTTCACGCGCTCGATCGTCGCTGCGTCTTCCGGATTGTCCAGCACGTCGGCGATCAGATTGCCGACCTGCTCCGCTTCCTTCACGCCGAAGCCGCGCGTGGTCATCGCCGGCGAGCCCAGACGGATACCGCTCGTGACGAACGGCTTTTCCGGATCGTTCGGGATCGCGTTCTTGTTCACGGTGATGTGCGCCGCGCCCAGCACCGCTTCCGCAGCCTTGCCGGTGATGTTCTTCGCGCGCAGATCGACCAGCATCACGTGGCTTTCCGTGCGGCCCGAAACGATACGCAGACCGCGCTTGACCAGCGTTTCAG
>NZ_JAAGPN010000567.1:0-1491 GCF_017104805.1 Paraburkholderia sp. Ac-20347
CTGTCTGGGGCGGCCGCAGCCAGTCGTAGGAAGGCGCCGGAGCGCCGCCGAGGGCGCGGGCGAGCGCCGTTTCGAGCTCGGCGCGCGAGGTGCGCGCGAGCACCGCCATCCAGGCGCGCCGGGCGGGGGAGCCGGCGGCGGAGGGCGGGGCGGAAGATGCGTTCATCGGAGTTCCTGTGTCGAGAACGGGAGGATCATTTCAGACCACGACAGATGACTGCGCGAATCACTGCGACTGCGGGAAATCTGGCGCCACTTTCTTGCCGGATCGAGGCTAGACATTTGAGCATCTATTCATCTAAACGTCTAGACGTTTGGTCGTACAGTCAATCCGATCCGGCGTACGCGACGTTTTCATATTTCCATCACGCCTTGCGCACTACAATGCGCAAAACGGTATTGGAAACCAGAGGAATGACAGCACCATGACATCGAACGACGAGGCGGCGCACAGCACGCTCGAACGCGGCGCGGGCGTAGCGGTGTGGCGGCAGATCGAGCAGATTCTCGCGGCGGAGATCGCGGCGAAGGGTTTCGGCGAGGACGGCCGCCTGCCGAGCGAAGGCGAACTGGCGCGGCGTTTCGACGTGAATCGCCACACGGTGCGGCGCGCGATGCTCGGTCTCGCGGCGCTCGGGCTCGTGAGCGTCGAGCAGGGGCGCGGCACCTTCGTGCAGCCTGGCGCGATCGACTACAGCATCGGCAAGCGCACGCGCTTTACGGAGAATCTGCAGCGTCATCAGCATTCGGCGGTGGGGCGGCTGCTCGCCTCGTCGCGCGTGAAGGCCGATCCCACGGCGGCGAAGGCGCTCGGGCTGCGCGCGGGCGCGCTGGTCTATCGGCTGGAAACGCTGCACGAGTCGGACGGCGTGCCGCTCACCTACGCGCGCAGCTGGTATCCGGCCGCGCGTTTCGCCGATCTGCCCGCCGTCATGGAGCGCGTCGACAGCACCTCGAAGGCGCTCGCCGAATTCGGCGTGACCGACTATCTGCGCAAGTGGAGCCGTATCGGCAGCGTGCTGCCCGAGCCGGAAGTGGCGCGGCGGCTGAACATCAATCGCCAGCAGCCGGTGCTGTGGGTGGAAAACGTCGACGTCGATCTCGACGGCACACCGATCAAATACGGCATCACGCACTTCGCGGCCGACCGCGTGCAACTGATGGTGGAGCACGACCTATGAGTTCGGTCCAGGCGTTGCGCGCCGCGGCGCTCGCGGAAGAAAGCTGGACCGGGTCCACGCGTTTCGCGCTCTATTACGCGCCGCCGCGCGAATCGGCCTGGTGGCGAGAAGGCTGCGCTTGGCTCGGGCGCGATCCGGAAAGCGGCGAGACGCTGACGCCGCCGCTGATCGACGGACTGGTGAGGCCGCTCGACGCGCTCACGGTCGCGCCGCGCCGCTACGGCTGGCACGGCACGCTGGTGCCGCCGTTTCGTCTGGCCGCGGGCGTGACGCCCGAAGCGCTGTGCGCCGCGGTGCAGGCGTGGGCCGC
>NZ_JAAGPN010000568.1:0-1481 GCF_017104805.1 Paraburkholderia sp. Ac-20347
CAGAACGGCGGCAGCGCGGCCACGCGCCCCGCCGCGACGGGCGGCAGCGCGCGCCACAGTCGATTGCTCGCGAGCTGGCGGTCCACGCCTGCGGGCAGCGGGTTGAAATAGAGCAGGCCCGCGTCGGGCGCGCCGGCCAGTTGTTCGAGACCGGCCACGCCGATGCCCCAGTAATCGGTCGGGCCGTGCCACGCGTTGCGCAGCGCGAGCGCGTCCATCACGTCCTGAAACAGGCTGCGCGCGCCATAGACGCCCACGTGGCGGCCATCGAAAAAGCGAATCAGGTAGAGCGGATCGGCGGGGCCGAGTGCGTGATGTGCGTCGTGCTCGTCGCGCGCGCTCGTACGCGCGTGGTCGAGTCGAGCGCGCGCCGTCTCGATGGCGTGCCGCGTGCCGTCGATCAGCGCCTGCGCCGCCGCTTCGCGATTGCACAGCTTGCCGAGCTGCAAGGTCACCTCGCACGAACGGCGATACGGCGAGCCTGCATCGGTATACACCGCGAACGCACGCACGGGCGCGATGCGTTCGAGCATCTCGCGCTGCGATTCCTGGCTCGAATTGATGAGGATGAGGTCCGGCGCGATCTGCTGGAGCAGTTCGAGGCTCGGCGCGAGGCGCAGGCCCACGTCGGTCACGCCGCGCGGCACGGCGGGAGCGACCACGCTCGCGTTGTAGCTGTCGATTTCGGCGACGCCCGCGGGCATGACGCCCATCGCGAGCAGCGTTTCGACGAGACCCCAATCGAGCACGACGACGCGCGGCGCACGCGCGGGCACCGATGACGCAGCAGAAGCGCCGGAAGCCGCGAACGCGCGCGGCATGTCGAGGCACAGAAGCGGAAGCAGCGCGGCGCGCCGCAGCAGGGTGCGTCGCTGCATGTCAGCGCGCGACCGCAAGCCGGCTTCCGCTATGAGGATGCGGCAGGATATCCATCGGAATGCCATAGATCGATTCGAGCACGCGGGCGTCCATCATTTCGTCAGGCGTGCCGCACTGAAGCAGGCGGCCGCTGTGCAGCGCGATCATGTCATCGCAGAAACGCGCCGCGAGATTGACGTCGTGCAGCACGATCACGACCGTGAGCGCGCGCTCGTCGGTCAGCGTGCGCAGCAGGCGCAGCACCTCGATCTGATGCGCGATATCGAGCGCGGAAGTCGGCTCGTCGAGCAGCAGACAGGGCGCGGCCTGCGCCACCAGCATCGCGAGCCAGACGCGCTGACGCTCGCCGCCCGAGAGGTGATCGGCGAGCTGCGAGGCGAAACGCGCGGTGTCGGTGAGGCGCAGCGCCTCGTCGATATGCGCGTGATCGTCGGCGCTCAGACGGCCGAGCGCGCCGTGCCACGGATAGCGGCCCAGCGCGACCAGCTCGCGCACCGTCATGCCGTCGGCGGCGGGCAGTTGCTGCGGCAGATACGCGACCTTGCGCGCAAACGCGCGGTTGTCCCACTGCGCGAGCGGCTGCCCCGCGAACGTGAGCGTGC
>NZ_JAAGPN010000569.1:0-241 GCF_017104805.1 Paraburkholderia sp. Ac-20347
GAGAAAGGAGAGAGAGGGAGGGAAGAAGGAGAAAGGAGAAGAGAAGGGGAGGAAAGAAAGAGGAAAGAGGGAGGGAGAGGAAAGAGGAAAAGAAGAAGGGAGAAAGAGAGAAAAAAAGAGGAAGGGGAAAGAGAGGAGGAAAAAGAAAAAGAAGAGAAAAGAAGAAAGGAGAGGAAAGGGGAAAAGAGAGAAAGGAGAGAGAGGAAGAAGAGAGAAGGAAGAAGGATTTTTTTTTTCAAGG
>NZ_JAAGPN010000570.1:0-1164 GCF_017104805.1 Paraburkholderia sp. Ac-20347
TGCTCGATATGGCGGCCCGCGAACAGCAGACGCCACGCTTCGTCGCGCGTCATGCGGTCGCCCTGGCAGCCGCTGATCGCGCTCAGTTGCGTGGCGAGCGCGTCGAGCGCGCGGATCAGCGCCATGCGGTCGTACGGCGTCGGCTGGCGGAATTCGAGCAGCACGCCCTGGCGCGCGGGCGCGGGCGCGAGCGAGAGCGCCTGCAGCGCGTCGCGGAAGTCGTTGCGCGCGGCGAGCACGGTGCGCCAGTGATCGCTCGACAGACGCCCGCGTATTTCGCCGCACGCGTAGGCCTGGCTCGCGAGCATCTGGCCGATGCTGGGCGCGCGCGCGCTTTCATGCAGATTGGCGACGAGTTCGCGCTCGAAGCCGTCGAGGCCGCGTCGGCGGCCGGCTAGTGTTTCGTCGGTGTTCGCCGTGCTCGTCGTGTTCGCCGTGCCAGCGCCAGCGCCCATTACGAGGCCGCTTGCGGCGGCCAGTTCCGTGAAGGTGCTGAACAGTTCCTCGGCGTCGCTGCCTTCGAGCGAGCCGAGAATCAGGCGGCACAAACGCACGGCGTTTTCGGCGCGCTCGCCGTATCGGCCTGCCCAGAAGAGGTTTTCGGCGGCGCGGCTCGATACGCGCCGATGCTCGCGGCGCAGATCGGAAGGCTTCATCGGACTCGGCAACAGCGAAAACGCCGTGCCGGGCTGGCTCGACAGCACCCAGGTATCGACGCTGCTGCCGCCCACCTGCATCGATACGGATTCCTGATGTTCGGCCGCGAGGCGCGTGAAGCCGCCCGGCAGCACGCGCCAGCCGCATGTCTGGTCGGCGATGGCGTAGACGCGCAGCACCGCGGGCCGCCCGCCGAGCATGGGCGCGCCGCCGGAGGCGTCGGCGCGGTCCTGGCCGGCGGCGTTCTCGTAGCGCGGCGTGTAGCTGTAGTTCAGCGGCTGCTGGACCGTGAAGGCGTCGGGCAGTTGCTCGATGCGCGCGCGCCAGTCGGCGAGCGTTTGCGGACCCGCCGCGAGGCCCGGCGGCGTGGCGCGCTTGCTGTCTTTGGCGTGCGCGCCGCCGGGCCAGGTCGGCAGATCGGCAGGGGGTCGTGTAGGGGAAGGGTGGGCGCGGCAGGGTGGTGCTGGGGGGGCGCTAGAAGAGAAACAACAGGCAGAGCGCAAGTGA
>NZ_JAAGPN010000571.1:0-1423 GCF_017104805.1 Paraburkholderia sp. Ac-20347
AAAGCGCCGCTCCCGCGCGCGCGCCGCGCAGCAAGGAAGCGGGCGCCAAAACTGGCGCGACGGGTGCAAAGAAGCCCGGTCGCCGCGCGAATCCGGCGAACGCCGCACAGGCCGGTACGGACGCACCGGCGGGCAAGTCGGGTGGCAAGAACGCAGGCGGTGCAGCCGGCAAGACGGCCGGCGCCAAGGGTGGCCGTGGCCGCAAGGCTGGCGGCGACGCGCCGGTGGCCGCAGCGGCCGAAGGCAATCAGGACGATCTGTTCCTGTACGTGACGTCGCCGGCATTCGACGCCGACAACGGTACGGGCTCGGGCGTGAACGCGCCGATGCTGCGCCGTGGCCGCGCCCAGCAGCCCAAGCGCGTGCTGAGCCCGGACGACGACGCGCCGAAGCTCCACAAGGTGCTGGCCGACGCGGGCATGGGCTCGCGCCGCGACATGGAAGAGCTGATCATCGCCGGGCGCGTCTCGGTGAACGGCGAACCGGCGCACATCGGCCAACGCATTCTGCCGACCGACCAGGTCCGCATCAACGGCAAGCCGATCAAGCGCAAGCTGCAGAACAAGCCGCCGCGCGTGCTGATCTATCACAAGCCGACCGGCGAGATCGTCAGCCATGCCGACCCCGAAGGCCGTGCCTCGGTGTTCGACCGCCTGCCGCCGATGAAGACGGCGAAGTGGCTGGCCGTCGGCCGTCTCGACTTCAACACCGAAGGTCTGCTGATGCTCACGACCTCGGGCGATCTGGCCAACCGTTTCATGCACCCGCGCTACAGCGTCGAGCGTGAATACGCGGTGCGCGTGGTCGGCGAGCTGAGCGAAGGGATGCGTCAGAAGCTGCTCAAGGGCGTCGAGCTCGAAGACGGCCCGGCGAGCTTCCTGCGCATCCGCGACGGCGGCGGCGAGGGCACGAATCACTGGTATCACGTCGCGCTGGCCGAAGGCCGCAACCGCGAAGTGCGCCGTATGTTCGAGGCGGCCGGCCTGATGGTGAGCCGCCTGATCCGCACGCGTCACGGTCCGATCGCACTGCCCAAGGGCCTCAAGCGCGGCCGCTGGGAAGAGCTCGAAGACAACCAGGTGCGCGCGCTGATGGCGTCGGTCGGCCTGAAGGCGCCGAGCGAAGAGAAGGGCGGTCGGGGCGGCAAGGAGCAGGAGCGCCGTCAGCCGGATCCGATGCAGACCTCGATGGGCTTCATCAACCGCGAGCCGGTGCTGAGCTCGCACGGTGCGATGGCGCAACCGCGTCAGGGTCAGGGCCAGGGCCGTCCGGGTCAAGGTCGCCGTGGTGCGGCGGCGGGTGGCTTCGGCGGCGGTTCGGGCAACTTCGGCGGCATGGGCGGCAACCGTCCGGGCCGTGGTAATGGTGGCGGCAGTGGCGGCGGCGCCGACGGCAACCGCGGCGGTCGCGGCGAAGTCGACGG
>NZ_JAAGPN010000572.1:0-1327 GCF_017104805.1 Paraburkholderia sp. Ac-20347
CGGCGGCGCCGAGCGCGTCGGGCGTCGGAAAACGCCACGCGGTGTGGGCGTGCGGATGCCCTTCGATGCGCTCGCCCACGCGTTGGACCAGTCGCCCGATGATGGTCGTCGCCGCTTTCACGCTCACCTGTTGCCCGACGATCGCGCGCACCACGAGCTCGAATCCCGACCACGCGCCGGGCACGCGCAGCCCCGGCACCGCTTCGACGAGCGGCGCGAGCCACGGATCTTGCGCGAGATGCGCGCCGATCGTCGCCGTATCGGCTTGAAGATCGAACATGCGCGAGAGCGGCGCGGCGAGCGCCTGCGCGTGCGCGCTCACGGGTCCGTCGATCTGCACGACGAGGCAGCGCTTGCGCGTGTGGCGGCGCACGACGAGCGTGCCGCTCGCGCCCTGAAAGTCGATCGCGCGCAGCCACGCGCCGTCCTCGACCGCTTCGACGCCCGGCGTCGCGCGGCCGCCGAAAAAGCGCAGCACGCGCGGCCAGTCGTAGGGCGCGCGAAACGGCAGTTCGAGCGTGGCGGTGTGCGTGGCGGGTTCGATGCCGGACGCCGCTTTGGGCGGCGTCGGCGTGGCTTTTTTCGAGGTCGACTGGACGGCGCTCAAGCGGCGGTCTCCGGCGTGGCAGGCGCGCGTTTCGCGCGGGGCTTCTGCGAGGTCTTTTCGGGCGATTTCGCGCTCGATTGTGCCGGATCGGCGCGCACTTCGCCCGCGCGCGCTTCCGCATCGAGCAGCGCAGCCTTGCGCGTGATGCCCCAGCGATAACCCGCGAGCGAGCCGCCCTTCTGCACGACGCGATGGCACGGAATCGCCAGCGCCACCGGGTTCGACGCGCAGGCGCTCGCCACCGCCCGCACCGCGCGCGGCGCGCCCAGCGCCTCGGCGATCTGCGTGTAGCTGCGCGTCTCGCCGTAGGGAATGTGCTGGAGCGCATCCCAGACGCGCTGCTGGAACGCCGTCGGCGCGACGTCGAGCGGCAGCTCGAAGCGCTCGCGTCGGCCGTGCAGATAGGCGTCGATCTGCGCGACGAAGGGCGCGAGCGCGGCGGCGTCTTCGACGCAATGTGCGTTTTCGAAGTCGGCGCGCAGGCTGGCCGTGAGCGCGTCGCCGTCGTCGCCGAATGCGATGCGGCAGATGCCTTTTTCGGTGGCCGCGATCAGCACGCGGCCAAGCGGCGTGGCCGCGTTCGCGAAGCGGATCGTCAGGCCCGCGCCCTTGCGCCGGAACGCCGACGGCTTCATGCCCAGCTCGCCCGCCACGCTCTCGTACAGCCGCGACGACGAGTTGAAGCCCGCATCGGCGCTGGCGCGTGTGACGTCGGTAGAG
>NZ_JAAGPN010000573.1:0-1415 GCF_017104805.1 Paraburkholderia sp. Ac-20347
GCCCGTCGCCGTGCAGGCAGATGGTCTGGGCGTTGAGCGGCACCCACGCGCCGTCGACGGCCTGCACGCGCTGCTCACGGATCATCGCGAGCGTGCGGGCGAGCACGGTGCTTTCGTCGTCGAGCAGCGCGCCCGGCTCGCTGCGCGGCACGAGCGAGCCGTCGGCGCGATAGCCGCGGTCGGCGAATACTTCCTCGACGGCCACGAGGCCCGCTTCGCGCGCGGCCGCCACGAGCCCGCTGCCCGCGAGCGCGAACACCGTCACCGAGGGATCGAAGTCGTGCACGGCGGACACGATCGCGTCGGCGATCTTCGCGTCGCGCGCGGCCTGGTTGTAGAGCGCGCCGTGCGGCTTGACGTGCGCGATGCGTCCGCCTTCGGCCTGCGCGATCGCCGACAGCGCGCCGAGCTGATACAGCACGCCCGCGTAGATTTCCCCGGCGGGCAGATCCATTTCCTTGCGGCCGAAGTTCTCGGGATCGTTGAAGCTCGGGTGCGCGCCGATCGACACGCCTTTCTCCACGGCCCAGCGCACGCATTCGCGCATGGCGTTGGCGCCGCCCGCGTGCCAGCCGCACGCGATGTTGGCCGAGCTCACGAGGTCGAGCAGCGCCTCGTCGGAGCCGCAGCCTTCGCCGAGATCGGCGTTCAGATCGATGGTCGTCATGGTGGTTCTCTCCGTGTTGCCTCACGTCCGCGTCGCGCGCGGGCGCGTCGTTGCCTGGTGGTGCGTGGGTGTTGCGTACTATTGCGTGTCGATGTCCGCTGCGTCGTGACGCGCGTGCTGCCTCAAGCCGTCGCCGCGTTGCGTTTGCGGCTCGCGTAGCGTTCCTCCTGCATGCCGATGGCGGCGTCGATCTGGCGCAGATACGCGCGCTCCTCTTCGAGCGCGTGGCGCGCCACGGCGGGCGTCGCTTCGACGAAGCGCACGCCGGCCGTGAGCCGCACCTGCGCGAGCTTCCACAAATCGGCGCGGATCACGACGCCGATCTTCGGATAGCCGCCGGTGGTCTGCGCATCGCTCATCAGCACGATGGGCTGGCCGTTCGGCGGCACCTGAATCGTGCCGGGCAGCACGGCGTGCGAGAGCAGCGCGCCGCCCGTCTCCTGCGCGACGCGCGCGAGCGGCGTGCCGTCGAGCCGGTAGCCCATGCGGTTGCTGTTGGGCGTCACCTGCCATTCGTCGGACCAGAACGCGCGCTGCGCTTCGGGCGTGAAGCGCTCGTATTCCGGTCCGCGCAGCACGCGCACGGGCAGCGCCCAGAGCATGCCGTCGGGATGCCGACCGCGCCGGTGATACGGCTCGTCGACGTGGACGAAGTTGCACAGCGTCGGCGCCTTCACGCCGAACGGCGGCGCGTCGGGGCCGAGCGAGGCGCGTTCGCCGCCGGGCGCGAACGACGCGCCCGTGGCGA
>NZ_JAAGPN010000574.1:0-1408 GCF_017104805.1 Paraburkholderia sp. Ac-20347
ACCGTACATGGACGCCCCCGGTTTGCCAAGCTCGCAGTTGGTGAACGGTAGAAGGAAGATTGCACCCGTACATTCGGACTTTCGTTGTGAGACGGGCTCACTGTCCCTGATGGGTTTCGCTGGCCAGTTCCCTATCGCTTACGCGCACTCTCGGTGCCTCGGTCATTTTTGGGCTTCACCGGCCACAGTCTTACCTGCCTGCCATCACTTCGTGTTTGCCTGAGCAATCGGTGGTAGGGTTCCTCAGTTTCGTAACGACTTTGCTTGTTTCGATTTAACCTGTTTGATCACGCAGTACGTGGCGTGTAGCCTGGCTGGAAACTTCGCTCATGGACAAGCAGCGCCCACACGGTACGAGCCATTTTGTTCGCTAAGGCAACAGCGGCCACATTCTTGTTACGACGGGCCGTGACGTTAAAAACCCAACTGTTTGGATCGGCTTTCTGCGTCGCCCGATAGATGACCGATCTGGCTCCATGGATCAACATGGTCCGCAAATAAGCGTCACCACGCTTGCTCATGCCCAGGAGGTTCTGCTTGCCGCCGCTGGAATGTTGGCGTGGAACGAGCCCCAACCAGGCAGCAAGTTGCCGGCCGTTGTCGAAGTTCTTCGCATCGCCAACGGTTGCCACCAGAGCGGTTGCGGTGAGAGGGCCGATTCCTGGTACCTTCTCGAGGCGCTGGCTCACTGCATTGTCGCGGTGCCAGGCCTTGATTGCAGCTTCAATCTCGTCGACCTGGCGATGCAGCAATTGCAGATGCTCGAGCAGTCGGTTGATCAGCAGGCGGAACGAGCCCGGCAACGCATTGCTGGCATCTTTGATGAGCTCGGGTACTCGCTGGGCGACATAGCCGATGCCCTGCGGCACAACGATTCCGAATTCGCCGAGTAGGCCACGAATCTGGTTCGCCTGCGCTGTGCGAGCCTTGACGAAACCCTGGCGAACGCGGTGCAGTGAAAGCACCGACTGCTGCTCAATGTTCTTGATCGGCACGAATCGCATCGACGGCCGACCAACCGCTTCGCAAATGGCTTCGGCGTCGGCCGCGTCGTTCTTGTTGCTTTTGACGTACGGCTTCACGAACTGAGGCGCCATCAACTTCACCGTATGCCCGAACATCTGAAGTTTGCGCGCCCAATGATGGGCGCTTCCGCATGCCTCCATGCCGATCAAACATGGCTGCAAGTTGGCAAAGAACGTCGCGACCTGTTCCCGACGAAGCTGCTTACGAAGCAGAACCTTGCCGTGCTTGTTCACCCCGTGGACCTGGAATACGTTCTTCGCCAGGTCGATGCCGATCGTTGTAATCTCCATGGTGGGCGCTCCCGCTGTTCGAGTGGTTGACGACACTTCCACTCTGGCACATCAATGCCTTTATAGGTGGGGGCGTCCATCCCATTGCTTAC
>NZ_JAAGPN010000575.1:0-1387 GCF_017104805.1 Paraburkholderia sp. Ac-20347
CCGCTGCGCGGCGCGAGCGATTCGGGCAGCGGCGCGGCGGCGCCGGTCTGCATCAACTGGCCGAGGCCCGCCGTGACCGCGCCGAGCAGCGAGACGTCCATGTTCAGGCAGACGGCCGCCACGTACTCGCCCGCGCTGTTCTTCAGCCCGATCGACGTGCTCTTGACCGGCCGGCCGTCGGGAAAGCGATTCGGATAATTGGCGACGACTTCGGGGAAGCCGGGATCGCTCAGACGCGCGAGGCCCATTTCGGTGGCGGCGTCGCCGACCTGACGGCCCGACAGATTGTTCGAGATCGCGACGACCGACTGTTCGGGCGTGGTCAGATCGTGCAGCACGACCTCGACGAGCGGCGCGAGCGTCTGCCCGAGCGCCTCGACGATCTTGCGGCCTTCGCGTAGCAGCAGCGCGTTCTCGCGCGCGCTGACGTTCGCGCCGGATGCCTCGGTAGGTGTCTTGATCTTCTTCGCCATGCGTGACATTTTGACGATTTACGACAAAATGTCAATCTCTGACAAAACGCACCGCGAGACATAAAAAAACTCGCCCGAAGGCGAGTTCGCAGGAACAACGCGAGGCTTCGTCTCAGACAGCGAAGCGCTCGCTCGCGAATTGCGAGGACGGCACGCGCGCCGCCACGGCCGCGGCTTGCGCGGCGCTCACCATTGCGGGCGGGCCGCACACGTAGAGATCGGGCGAGGCGTTCGTCAACGAAAGCGCCGCCTGGAGCGCCTCGACCGGCGTGCCGCGAAAACCGCGCCAGGCGTCGTCGGCTTCGCGCACGCACACCTCGACGCGCAACTGCGGAAGCGCCGTCTGCAAGCGCGCGAGTTCGTCGGTCATAAACAGCTCATCGACGCGATTCACGCCGAAGAACAGGCGCGCCTCGTTCATCTCCTGATACTCGGCCATGCGCCGCAGCATCGACAGCACGGGCGCGAGCCCGGTGCCGCCCGCCACGAACCAGCGCGGCCGCAAGCTGTCGGCGAACAGGCCGAAACCGCCTTGCGGGCCGTGCACGGTCAGCGCGTCGCCCACGCGCGCGCGCTCGCGCAGCCAGCCCGAAAACACGCCGCCGGGGCGCAGACGAATCAGCAATTCCAGCCGCCCGTCCCAGTTGCTCGTATTGGCGAGCGAGAACGGACGACGCAGATCGCCTGCGCCTTCGTCGTCCGGCAGCGCGAGTTCGACGAACTGGCCCGCTTCGAACTCGGCGGCGCTGCCGTTGAGGTCGTCGGCATCGAGTTGCAGTTCGAGGCGGCGCGTGTCCTCGGTGAGCGTGTCCAGCGAAGCGATGCGCGCGCGACGCACCGCCACCGGCTGGCGCAGCACTTTGGTGCTGTCGTACGGCGCGACGATGCGCAGATCGCTACGCGGCGGCGTGGTA
>NZ_JAAGPN010000054.1:0-40296 GCF_017104805.1 Paraburkholderia sp. Ac-20347
GCGCGTGCGTCCTCGATCAGCTCGGCGGCCACGATGGCGCTGCGCAGGCGTATGTGCAGTGTCTCCAGATCAACCCTTCGCATGGCGAGGCGTTACGGCAGCTGAACATGTTGATGGACAAGCTCCGTGGTGATTCACGGGCGCTCATCCGGCACATGAGTGCGGGGCGTCGCTCTACGGTGTGACTGGCGCTGATACGGCAAGACTCGCCGCGCATTCGCCCATGCGGCGGTCTGGCCTGAGACGCGGCCATGGCAGGTGCATCGCCGCTACCTACGAACTTCCGGTGTCGACCCTGTGACGGTCTTTCACATTGCCCAATAGCGGTCGTTCAACAGGTGTGGTTCGCGGCAAATTGTCGACGCGGGATGCTCCGTGGCGCATGAAGTGCTTCGAGAGGCTTGACCTTGAAGTTAGCTTAAAGCTTATGCTCGGCGGCGATGCCATTTCACCTTCGAGGCAAGAGCATGAAAAGCACGTCGCTGTCCCCCTTCGTCGACACCTCCCTGCAGGCCACAGCCACGGCCGCCCCGGCGGCCGAAACTGTTGTGATCAAGATCGCTCAGCACGATGTCCCCGTCGTAAAAGGCGGCCTGTACGACCGCTTCCGCTCCAGTCCGCCGCTTTCCGTCATCGCCGCCGAGTCGCCGGCCACCGAGCTGAGCTGGTTCAGGGGGATTACCAAGGATAAGGTGGACATCGGCTTTGAAAGCTGGTCGCCGAACTTCTATTACGCAAACAGCCGTGTAACGGCCATCTTCACCGCCGATCTCGCACGGCTGCGGGAATTGATGCCGCCCAAGGTGCTGGAGCAGGTGCAGCCGCTGCAGGTGTGGCCAGGCAGAGGCCTTGTCGCGCTGACCGCTTACGCTTACCACTACTGCGACAACGACAGCTACAACGAGATTGGCCTCGCCGTCGTCACCAACAAACCCGGTTCGTCGAACTGGGGGCCGTTCTCCTTGATGGGCCAGTCGTTTTCCGACGATTTCTGGGGCTACGTGCTGAAGCTGCCCGTCGATACCGAACTGGCGCGGGTGCGCGGCGTGGTCGGCTACAACCTGCCCAAGTGGCTCACGCGCATCGACTACAGCGAGGGCGAGAACGACGTCGTCGTCAAGATCTTCGACAGCCACACCCAGGCGCTCGACGTCACGCTTCAGACGCGAAAGCTCGACGTTTCTTCCAGCAAGGAAGCCCTGGTGACCAACAGCTTCACGAACATCGACCCGCAAGGGCGGTTGACCACCGGCTACGCCATCTCCCGACAGCTGCGGCACGCCAGGACGTCCAGCGCGGACGCCGTGAAGCTGACGCTGACGGACGGCAGCCTCTCGCGCTTCATCGCGTCGCTGAAGCTGGGAAAGATGCTCAAGTACGAGTACGTGCCCGAGTTCCAGGCGGCGCTGTATGCACCGCAACTGCTCAAATCCGACGCTAGGCATTGACAGCAGTCGTTCAGAAAGCGGGAGAGACCGCATGACCAAAGACAACACTCGCATGGCCGACCTGCTGAGCCGGCAGCGCAACGCATTCCTCCACGACGGCCCGCCGGACCTGGCGGTGCGCAAGGCCCGGCTCGCCCGGCTACGTGCTGCCGTGCTTGCGCACCGCGAAGCAATCAAGGATGCGGTCAGCGCCGATTTCGGCAACCGTTCGCGCCATGAGACCGACATCATGGAGCTGGCCTGCGTCATCCAGGCCATCGACTACCTCTCCAGCCACTTGCGCCGCTTCATGAAGCGCGAGCACCGCCACGTGCATTTCTTCTACCGCACGGCGCGCGCCTGGGTCGAATACCAGCCGCTGGGCGTCGTGGGCGTGATGGCGCCGTGGAACTACCCCGTCTCCCTCACGCTGGTGCCGCTGGCAACCGCGTTGGCAGCAGGCAACCGCGCCATGCTCAAACCTTCGGAGCTGACCCCGCGCACCAGCGAGGCGCTCCGGCATATGCTGACCGGGGCTTTCGCTGAAGATGAGGTGGCCGTCGTGCTGGGCGGCCCAGAGGTCGGTGCCGCGTTTAGCGCACTGCCATTTGACCACCTGCTGTTCACGGGCAGCACGCAGGTCGGTCGCAAGGTAATGCGCGCTGCCAGCGACAATCTGGTGCCCTTGACTTTAGAACTGGGTGGCAAGAGTCCGGCCATCGTGGCGCGTGGCCACGTCAACGACCGCACCGTGCAAAGCCTGGTGTACGGCAAGCTGTCCAACGCCGGCCAGACCTGCGTGGCGCCGGATTTCGCCATGGTGCACAGGGAAGACCTGGAAGCTTTTATCGCCCGGTACACCGCCACGGTTCATCGTTTTTACCCGGCTGGCCCGGCTAGCCGCGACTACACGACCATCGTCAGCGATCGCCACTACAGCAGGCTGCGCGGTCTGGTCGACGACGCGCGCCGCAATGGCGCCCGCGTGATCGAGGTGGGAGAACGCCCTGCCCACACGCCCGGGCACGAGCGCACCCTGGTGCCGACGCTCGTCATCAATGCGGGCGATGAAACGCCCCTCATGCAGGAGGAGATCTTTGGTCCTATCCTGCCAGTGCGTACCTACGGCAGCATCGACGACGCCATTGCCTATGTGAACGCACGGCCCCGCCCGCTTGCGCTCTACTACTTCGGCGCCGAAGACCGCGATTGCGCCAGGCTACTGGCGCACACCACATCCGGGAACGTCGGCATCAACAACACCCTGATTCACGTGGCGCAGGATGATTTGCCCTTTGGCGGCGTCGGCCCGAGCGGCATGGGGAGCTATCACGGCATCGAGGGTTTCCGTGCGATGAGCCACGCCAGGGGCGTCTTTGTGCAGGGCCGCTGGAACTTCCCCGCTCTGCTGCATGCGCCCTTCGGCAGGCTCGCCGACATGGCCGTCTCGTTCACGTTGGGAAAAAACAAGGCGTCATCGCCATGAAGATCGGAGAACTCGCCCTGCGCACGAACCTCGCGCCGTCGCGAGCGGATGAGATCAATCCGGTGGAGTTCGACGCGATTTACTTCACGGGCGGGCACGCTGTCATGTGGGACTTCCCCGACTGTAAGAACTTACAGCGCATCACACGCGCTATCCATGAACGCGGCGGCATCGCTTCATCGGTCTGCCATGGCTATTGCGGGCTGCTGAACACCCGGTTGGATGACGGCACACTGCTGATAGCCGGGCGGCGTATCACGGGATTTTCGTGGCGGGAAGAAGTGTTGGCAGGCGTAGCTGCGAAGATGCCCTACAACGCCGAGGAAGAGGTGAAACAGCGCGACGCCCGCTACGAAAAGGCATGGCTGCCTTTCGTTTCGAATGTCGTTGTCGATGGCAGGCTGGTGACAGGGCAAAATCCCATGTCGGCCAGGGCGACGGCTGAGCACGTGGCAGCAATATTGAAACCTTCATGAACTGCTGCCAGTCATTCCCCTGTAGAGGTACGCGCCGGCTTTCTTAACGGAAACGCTTTCGTCCCTCCACATTTCGACAGTTGACAGCTTACAGTCACCCCCGAGACTCGCGGCTGCTACGCGGAAACCGGCAACTTTCAGCCAGCGGCTTACATATGGGGCCTGTCTAACAAAAGTCGCCAATACTGCGGCACGGTCCGGTATTCGACCTTTCTCGTTCAACGCTTGAAGCAACTTCAAATGCCGCGCAGTCATATGTCTGATTGTGGACAATCTATGCCGCTGTGTCGAACGTCCCATACTGGCCGCGTGCGGAAGTTCGGGGAATGCTGCCGCCAGAGTTGCTCGTTAAGAAAGCTTAAACGCAGCAACAGCTAGCGAGATGTCGTCTATATATGCAGATGCAAATTGCCGGAAAGGCTTGCCCAGTCAGGATTTCAGAGATTTCCCGCCCGCCGCATAGAGGCAGCGAAACCGCGCTGCGGCACAGAGCGTCTACGGTGTAGTGCCGATGGCGCCGATCAGCGCTCGGGATGAGCATTGTGGGCATTCAGGGAGAGATTGGCCATGAACGCCAACGACGCAATCCACGGTCCACCATGGACAGCCCGGCGTGCGCGCGCTGCGCGAATGCTGGCGTCGGGCATGAGCATCACGCGCGTCTCGATGGAACTTGGGTTAAGTCCCGCTACAGCCCGGCGATATCAGACCTTGTTCACCGCTGGTGGTGTCGCAGCGCTGATGCAGCTTGGTGACGTCGGCCGCCGCAGCCGGCTTTCGAACGAGGCTCAAAGTCGAATCGTGAGAGCGATGAAATGTCCGCCCCGATCGTATGGCTTTGCCTCGGAATCATGGACCCGTGATTCGGTACAGGAATTCATCGAGCGAGAGTTCGGCATTCGCTACTCCCCGTCGCATATCAACCGCCTGATCCGCGATCTGGGATTGACTGCGTACGTACGATCAGCCACCAGCTGATATCGCCCCGAAGCGCCTGTCGCCTTCAAATGTTGATTGACCGCTCGCGAGCCCGAAGCGGACCATCAGCACGGTTCCCCGAACACCACGTCTTTCACCGGCCGGAGAAGGCAAGCAACCCCTTCGTTGCTGCGAGCAGTACAGGTGAATGGCATCAGCCCCTCTTGCGCTTCAATCCCAAAAGGGCCGTTACCAGGATTGGGCAAGCGAGTGCGAACCAGGCCGCTACATGCCAGATCCCACGGCCTAACAGCGCGGCCAGCAGTCCGAACGCGGTTATCGACGCCAGTATGAGCGGAATGAGCCACACCCGGTGAAAAGTCACGTTATGCTTTGTCGAAGCTTGCATTCATCAATCCTTCTGCGTTTCGCCGGCTCGCCGCTCTACCGAGGCGCGTGCCGATTCGTGCGCGCCGAGAAGTCGCTCGACTCGCGCGGCGCGAGACTTGCGCCGCGCGATCCACAAGTACAGACCGCTGCTCAGCACCGTAATCGTGAAGAGATCAAGCAGCGCCCAGATGACCTTGAGCGGCAACCCCGCATAGTCGCCGAAATGCAACGGCCTCGCCGTCAGCAACATGGTCAGGTACCAGGGCAGCGATGGTTTCGCCGTCAGTTGCCCCGTTCGCGCATCCACGAGCACAGGCGTGGCAAGTTGCGAAGTCAGCGGCGTATCGCCGTGAATCCAGATCAGGTAGTGATACGGACTGCCTAGCTTGCCGTCCGGGAAGCGGATGCTACGCACCGTTTTTCCCGGCTCCGCGCGCAACGCCGTTTCGTAAGCGGCCTGGACCGAACCGGGTTGGGACGGCATCGGCTGATCGCGGTACGCCGCGAGCAGCGCTTTGAGTGCAGTGTTGCGCCAGACGTCGTACAGGGGCGTCGAAAGCTGGTTGACGACGCCGGTCACGCCGACGCTCAAAACCCACGCCACGGTCACGATGCCCAGCAGATTGTGAACATCGAGCCACGCGACACGCCGTGACCGATCACTGCGCACCGTCCCAAACGATAGCTTCTTCATGAACGGACAGTACAGCGCAACCCCGGAGATCGTCGCGAGAACGAACAACAGCGCCATGGCTGCGAGAAACAGTTCGCCGTACAGCCCCGCGAACCCGTCCGTGTGCAGCCTGAACATCAGGCCGATCCACATCGGCGACGTGTGCTCGCCGGATCGCGCCGCGTGAATCACCTGCCCGCTGCGCGCATCGAATCGCACCACATGGTCGAAGCTGCGCGCCGCCTGATACGAGGGACCGAGGCCCATCCATATCTGCCCGGTGTCGTCCTCGATACTCAACCAGCGGACTGTCTCGCCCGGGAAGACGCCGCGCTTGCCGACGGCGGACGCCACCAGCCGGTCGAGATCGACGATCGGCGTATCGGCGGACAGCGCAGCCGCAGGCGGATCGCCACGCCAATGCTCGCTGATCTCGTCGAGAAAGATCAGCGGCAATCCCGTCACGCAGACGACCAGCAGAAACAGCGTGCAGACGAGGCTGCTCCATGTGTGCAGCCGCAACCAGATGCGCATTGAACGAGTCATGATCCAAATGCACCTGGCCTATAGCGCCACGCTGACCGACATCAGGAAAGTGCGGGGCCGGCTCTGCATGACGAACCCCTGTCCGCCGATCCAGTAGCTTCGGTTCGTCAGGTTTTCCACGTTGAAACGGAACGCAGTCTCGTGCCTGGCGATCACGGTCTTGTAGCGCACACCTGCGTCGTATTGCACCCATCCCGGAACAGACTGCTGGTTGCCGGCGTCGATATATTCCGAACCCGTATAGATCACGCGTCCGCTGAAGGTCAAGCCGGGCAGGAAAAACGCATCCCATTCGGCACCCAGGTTGAGCTGGAAATTGGCGGTGCCGGTTACGCGTTTTCCGTCGTTGAGGCCGTTGGCAGTGTGAGTCTGACGCGCATCGATCAGCGTCATGCCGCCGAGCAGACGCAAGCCGTGCGCTACCTCGCCGTAAGCGTTCAGCTCAAGGCCTTTAGTCTTCTGTTCGCCGTTGACGCCGTAAACCAGACCATCGGCCTGCGCATTCGGCGTGGAGATCTGATACGCGCTCAGCGTGGTCATGAAGTTGCCGAAATCGTATTTCGCGCCCACTTCGTACTGTTTCGACACGAAGGGCGCGAAGCTTTCGCCCGCGTTGCTGTAGCCGGTGGGCGCCTGACCGCCTTGCTGAAGACCCTCGATGTAATTCGCGTACAACGAAAGACTGTCGGTCGCGCGCACATTGAGGCCCACGGCTGGGGTGAGCGCGCTCTTGTTGTACGTCGAGGTCGCGATGCCGGCCGTCGAATAGTTCTTCGCGCTGACACCCTGTTCACGCAAGCCGAGCGTCAGTTGCACGCGGTCATGCAGCACAGACATCGTGTCTGCCAGAGCGATTCCGTAGAGTTCGGTTTCCCCGGTGCGGGGCACATTGTCCGAATCCGCAAGTCCGGCGATGCTCGGCTGCGCGATGAACACTGGCCGATACAGGTTCGTGTAGGTCGTTTCCAGCGTCGTCGTTACGATGCCGTTGTTTTCGCGCAGACCCGACAGCGCAAACGACCAGTTGTGTTTGACCGGTCCCGTCTGCAGCGTACCGCGCACGCCCGTTTCCCCGGAAATCGTGTTGCGATACAGCGGCCAATAGACCTGATTCTGGCCGACATCGCCTGCGCTGTTCAGCAGGAACGAGTTCGCGAACAGTTGTTCCTCGCGAAACTGCGACCCTCCGATCGTCGCATAGGCGGTGACGTCGGGCGTGATATCCACTTCGGCCCGCCCGATCGCGAATGTGGTTCGCGTGTTGTCATACGCCCACGCGTTCTGCCAATTCGACTTCGGATCGGGGGGCGGTCCGGGAATCTTGAATGTGTTGCTGTACATATACAGCGTGCGCGCCGGCGAATCGTTGTCGTTTTCGCGATACCCGAAGTTTGTCGACAGGCGCACGTGGTTGTCCGGACTGCGCCAGTCCATCGCCAACGTCGCCGTGCCGACCTTGCGCGACTGGTTGTCGGCCTCGGTGTCGCCATCGCGATAGGCTCCGTTGAAACGGATGCCGAACTGTTTGTCGGCGCCGAAGCGCTGGCCGACGTCAATGCCGCCGCCCCACTGTCCGCCGATATAGCCGACCGTCAGTTGCGCCATGGGATCGTCGAGCGCCTTCTTCGGCACCTGGTTGATGTATCCGCCGACGCCGCCAATCGGCCCAAGCCCGTTGAGCAGCGCGTTCGCGCCGATCAGCACGTCGATGCGTTCGAGCGACTCGATGCCCGGCGTACCGATCCCGTACAGTCCGTCGTAAGCGATGTCCAGCTGCGACACCTTGTTGCCGCGGATCGAGAAGTCGGTCGAGCCGTCGTTGTCGGGATACAGGATGCGCACCGAGGGATTGTTCGCCAGCACGTCCGTGACTGAATACGCCTGCTGGTCCTGGATGAGCTGCCGCGTATAGCTGACCGTATTGAACGGCGTATCCATGACGTCGCGGTTGCCGATCAGGCCGACGCCTGCGCCGGTCGCGACTTGGCCGCCTGCATACGGAATGGGCAACGCGTTCGGGTCGGCGCGCTTGCCACTGACCGTCACCGCGGGCAATACCGCGCCTGCGGCCACCGCGTCGGTACTCGACGCGCGCAGAACGTAGCCTCCGCGGGTTCCATCGGACACCGCATCGAGGCCGCTGCCCGCGAGAATGGCGGAAAAACCGGATGTGACCCCATAATCGCCATGCAGGCCCGCACTGGAATGGCCGGCGGTCAGTTTGCTGTCGATGGTAAGCAGCACGTTTGCTTCGCTGGCATAGCGATTGAGCACCTGATCGAGCGTGCCTGCCGGAACGTCGTAGTGACGCACGCCCACCGGCAGCGGCGCGGCGAGCAGGATGGCGGGCGTGATGGCCATGACGGACGCAATGCAGCACAGTAACGCGCGCTGCGGCGTAAAGCGGTGGTTCATTCCCGTGTTTCCTTCCTCGTTCGCGTGGATCGGCAGTGCTTTTCCTGTTTCCCGACCGAGGAAGAAAAAGTGCTACTCCGTGACGAAAAATATTTCTGGCGAGGAGGAAGCCACCGGTCAGGCCGGCCGAATGGCAACCCAGTAGCGCGTCACGTACTGGATGCGAACCGGTAGCGCCCGTTGCAGCGATGCGAGCGCGCGGTCGGTGTCGCCAAGCGGAAAGACGCCGGATACGCGCAGGGCCGCCACGGCAGGATCAGCGTGGACAAAGCCCGATCGATACCGGCCGAGTTCACGGACAAACGCATCGAGGCGCATCTGCTCGACCACCAGCAGGCCGCGCGTCCAGTCCGGAGAATCGGCGGCGACGGGCGACAGCGCGCTCACGCGATCGGCGACGAAGGTGGTGCTCTGACCGGCATCGACACGCTGCGCCTGCGTCGAATGGGCGGGAAGCACGGACACGGCACCCTCGTACACCGCGACATACGACACGGCGCCGTCTTGTCTGACGGCGAAGCGCGTGCCTAGCGCCTGCACGGAACCTTGCGCCGTTTCGACGATGAACGCGCGATATAGGGCGGCCGTCTCATGGGCCGTCGCGACGTAAATCTCGCCGGAGCGCAGCAATATGCGGCGCTCGCCGGCGGTGAAACGCACGTCGAGAGCGGTGCCTGTGTTCATGATCAGATTCGTGCCGTCGGCGAGCACCAGGCTGCGCTGTTCACCGGACGCAGTCCGGTAGTCGGCCGCCCAGCTACGCCACGACGGCCCTTCGCTTGTGGCCCACGCCAGCGCCCCCGTTCCGCCCGCGAAGAGGAGCGATCGCAGAACGGCGCGCCGTCGTGCCCGCTGACGCGCGCCGCGCAAGGTCGGCGCGGCGAGGTTCGAGGGCACCGCGCCCAGGCGATTGTCGACGGACTGCACCCGCTCCCATGCGGCCTCATGGGCCGGGTTCGCTCGCCGCCAGCGTTCGCACGCCTCCTGTTCGTCGCGGGTCGCTTCGCCGGACCATAGCGTGACAAGCCATTGCAACGCCTCGTTCAGGATGGCATCGCTTTCCGGTTGTATCGACGCGGGCGACGTGTTCGAACGATGGCTCATTTCGCGAACTTCGAATAGCAGGCGAGCGCCGCCTTCAGCATGTACTTGCGTACGCTGGCTACGGAAACATTGAGTTTGACGGCGATGTCGGAATACGTGAGGCCATCGAAGCGCGATAGCAGGAAAGCTTCTCGCACTTTCGCTGGCAGCGCGGCGAGCACAGCATCGATCTCAGTCAGCGTCTCGATCACGATCGCCTGCTGCTCCGCCGACGGCCACAGGTCCTCCGGCATCAGTGCGAGAGAATCACGGAAAGCGGCTTCGATCTGCCGGTGCCGATATAGATCGACGACCAGCCCCCGCGCGATCTGCATCAGATAGGCGCGCGACTCCTCGGGCTGGGGCAGGCGGTGCGACGCGATCAGGCGTACATAGGTGTCGTGCGCAAGGTCGGCCGCAGCAAAGGTGCAACCTAGCTTGCGCCTGAGCCACCCATGTAACCACGCATGATGATTCGCATAAAGAGAATGGACGACATCCGTCTCCGAAGCAGACATAGTTACGCCCAGTGAGATCGATGAGAGTCCCAGTGTAAATGAGAATTAATCCTGTTTCCAGATTTTCTGGCGTGGGTAGGTCGCGGTTTGAGACCGGTGATTCCCAAGAGAGCATGGAGCTCGTGCCGGCCCGTGTGAACGTCCGCTCCGGGCGTGCTAGCAGACCCTCGATCTGGGAAATGAAAGACCGAAGTTGGCCGGCTAGCGCCTGACGTAGCGTCCGAGAACGGTCATTGACTGCAACATGCACGACGACCTTGCTGCAAAGCCCGGCCCTATCGCTAACGGACATTAGCGATATAGCTACGTTTTTCGACGAAGCTTCGCCGGTGCAGATCGGGCCTCAGTAGTTTTCGCGCTTGTAGCAGGGACGCGAAGTGTCAGATTTAATACGCACTGAGGCGAAGTGACGTTTTTAATGCGCTCGGTGTGGAAATAAAACTGTCACTTCGACGACGGAAAGCGCCGTCTCTTAGGCGCCGCGCCGGTGAATGATATGAACGCCTCCCACCTATCGCGATGTGTCGCATCGACGACACGTCGATGGCCGGCGGCCGCTACGGAATAGAATTCGGTGGCATCGACGAAGCCGACGCGCTGCGCAGCGTGGCGCATCAGTACGGCTTGCGGCTCACATTCCTGGCGCAGGGCGGCCAGTTCCTGTCGAACGTGGATGTCGAGATCGTCGGGCCGTCGGGGGCGTCGGTCTTCAGAACGCGTACGCTCGGCCCCTACCTTTACGTGGCGCTGCCGCCCGGACGCTATCAGGTCGCCGCCTACGCGGCGGGAACGAAACAGGTGCGCGTCGTGGTCGTTTTCGAACCGAGCCCGCGCGAGTTTCACGTCATGGCCGGCACGGCGGACTACTACGACTCGCATCGCAGACTGCGAGCGGAACAGCGCGCCGCGAGCGAGCGGCTCTTTCATGCGGAGCTGGCGCGCGCGCAGGTGAATGGCGCATGGGTGGCCGCCGAGGGCGAACCCGTCGCCGCCGTCATGGAGCGCAGCCGCAGCGCCGATCTGACGATCGTCGGCCAAACCGATCTCGACGAACCGGAAGCCTATGTGGCGAATCACTTTGTCGAATCGGTCGTGCTCGGCGCCGGCGGGCCCGTGCTCGTCATGCCCTACACCGGCCACTTCGAATCGGTAGGCGAACGCGTGCTGATTGGCTGGAACGGCAGCCGCGAAGCCGCGCGCGCGGTTCACGATGCGATTCCGTTTATCGCGCGCGCCGCGCATGTCACGGTTGCCGCCGTTTCCAGCAGCTTTACGCCCGCGCCCTCGCCTGCCTCGTGCTCGGATCTGGCCGCGATGCTCGCGCGTCACGGCGCCAACACCGTCGACATCGCGCGCTTCGACCGGGGCGCGTCGGAATCCACGGGCGACGCCCTGCTCAGCTACGCGGCCGAAAACGGCTTCGACCTGCTGGTGATGGGCGCGTATGGTCACTACCGCTTGCAGGAAACCGTGCTTGGCGGCGCGACGCGCTCGGTGCTGCTCACGATGACGCTGCCCGTGCTCATGTCCCATTGAGCGGCAGCGAACGCGCGCAGCCGCACGCGTGACCAGGAGACAGATCATGTTTTCCCGCATCCTCGTTGCACTCGACGGCAGCCAGACCGCGTCGAAAGCGCTCGATGCCGCGATCGAACTCGCGCGCGACAGCGCTGCGGAGCTACAGCCGCTTTACGTCATCGATATACCGATGCTCGCCTACGACGTGCCGGGAACTGCTCAAGGGCATACTGCACGACGGCACGGATTACGAGCCAGACAGCCGCACCGCGCTGGCTGTTCCCTTCCTCCTGAAGATGCTCGAAGAAGCGCCGCTGCTGGGCGATGAAGGTCTGCCGCTACCGCGCGATGCACGACTGCTCGCGATCTGCAAGCACATGATGACCGAGCCGGCCACCGATTACACGCTCGACCGGTGGGCGGACGAAATCGGCACGAGCGGCCGCACGCTCGCGCGGCACTTCAAGGAGGAAACGGGTATGAGCTTCGGACACTGGCGTCAGCATATGCGCGCCGCCGACGAGACGACGCGGCTCGCGCTGGGCGCTGCGGTCACGTCGGTCGCACTCGATCTCGGATACAGCACGCCGAGCGCATTTACGGTAATGTTCCGGCGGCTGTTTGGCGCTTCGCCGCAGCAATATATGTCATCGTCCAGCAGCGAATAAGCGAACGGATGTCTCAAGGGTACACGTGTGTTTGGTCCGCCAGACAGAACACTCTGCAATAGGTGGGCATTCGCGGACGACCGCGCCGTAGCCGCAAACGGTCATTGGGTTATGAACGAATGAGAGGCAGCTTTAGGTCGCTTTATGTCCTTTGCCATGAGAAACCGCGCCCGCGGCGAGCGTCACTCTTGATCGTCGGGCGCTATCCGGCACAACCAGTCATTGAGTGGCTGCGGCCAGGACAGGGACAATCGCGCATCAAACTGGCCGCGTTCGAAAAACGCGCATGCAGTCCGCACCGTGCCTGGCAAGACAGGGAAACGCCGTTGTTCAGCTGCTCACGCGTTACTCTGGTGCTCGATTGAGCCAAAACGGAAGGATGTGGTCTCGAGTCAATGGCGCGAGATTTAGTGGGCTTGCCGCACTCGGATTGACCCAGAAAATTTCTTCGATCTCTGCGGCAGGCTCAACCATCGCAGTAATGGATACATGGAAAACTTCCGCGATAACAGTATGTCCCGGCTCATTCGCAGCAGGGGCGGAGAATCGCTTGAGATAGCTCACTGACGAACGTGCGATGTGCACCTGAAGCTCTTCACGCAGTTCCCTGCATAGCGCCTCAATGGCCTCCTCTCCCGGCTCAATTTTGCCCCCTGGCTGCATGAACGCTAAGGTATCTCGCTTCCTGACGAGTAGCACATTCCCGTCTTCTCGCGTTATCACAGCAGCGGCGATGTATATTTCTTTGGACAAAGCCATGGACTCCCTATGGTATTCGGGGTAGCGCTGCATCTCCGTTAGTGCCCCTTTCATCTGGCCGCTAGTGTATCGCTATTTCTTCCGCTGGCTTGCTAGCGCAGGAAACGGGGTGCGCGTTCGTAGAGTCTCCGCTATTGGGCAACCCTACCGGCTGCTGTGCGTCGACCTGAGCCGATCGCGAGGCACAGGTAGGCCATAAAGGGCATCCGGCGCGGTTCCAGATCGCCGACCGCCGGTACGCAAAGCGGTCGTTCAACGTCAACTATGTTTGAGCGTCATTTCCGTTTGCGGACCGGAACACTCGAACCGACAGCAATGGGTCCGTGCGTCGCCAGACATTCCATCTCCGCGATCACCTGCTGCATGACCCCTTGCGCGGCCCGCGAAAGCTGACGCCGACGCGCCACGCACAGCGCAAGCGACAGCGGCCGCACCTTGCGTCCACGCAGCGGCACGAAAGCCAGTGCACCGCTCGCAACGTCGCTGGCGACATCGAGCAGACTCAGCACGCCGATCCCCGCGCCGCCGAGAATGAGCGAACGCATCATACGGATGCTGTTGCACGATACGCTCTCGGTCCCCTCCGCCTGATGACTCGCATAGAGCACGCGTGTGCGCTCGTGCACGATCAACGGCGCGGCGGGCACGAGCTGCCGATAGTCGAGCAGGTTGCCGAACGTCACGTCGCGACTCGCGGTCAGCGGATGACCTGGCGGCACAACCGCGCCCAGCGGCACATCGACCAGCGCACGAATTTCCAGCCCGCCGTGCTCGGTCGGATCGAGCATCAGCCCGAAATCCACCTCCGAGGCGGCCACCAGGTCTGCCACGCGACGGTTCTCCACCACCTGCAAATCGAACGAAAGCTGCGGATACTCAGTCCCGACCTGGGCGACGGTATTTGCCACCAGACCGTCGCTGAGCGCATCGATCAAGGCGATGCTCACATGCCCGCGCCGCATCCCCTGCAACTCGTCGAAACGCTCGAGGGTGCGGCGGTACTCCTTGCGCCAGCGGCGCAGATCATCGAGCAGCAGTTCGCCAGCCGCCGTGGGCTTGAGCCCGCTCGGCAGACGTTCGAACAATTCCGTTTCGAGCTCACGCTCGGCCAGCAGGATCTGCCGGTCGATCGCCGAGGCGGAGACATGCAGTTCCTCCGCGGCCTTGCGCAGACTGCCCGACTGGGCAACTTCAACGAAGTAACGGGCGAATCGCGAGAATGGCAACATGGACGAGGTGTACGAATTTTGGCAACAGGTTGCTGAATTATCTCTGATGGATTGCAATGGGCAATATTCTTAAAGTGGGGCTCAACGAAACCCGCCATACGACGAGCCCCCACCCTCATGAGCGATCCTTCCACCGTCATCACCCCGATCTCCCCGCCGTTTTCCGCCACGCCCACGCGCGCACTGCCGCCGCATTGCACGTTCGAAGCCGACGACTGGCACCGACTTTCGCGTCACTGGTATCCGGTGGCGCACGCCGACGCAATCGGTGAAGCGCCCTTCAAGGCCACGCTGCTCGACGAAAACCTCGTGCTCTATCGCGCCGATGGCGAACTGGTCGTGGCCCGTGATGTCTGTCCGCATCGCGGCGTGCCGCTCACGCTCGGCACGCACGACGGCCAGGGCGTCGTCTGTCCGTATCACGGACTGCGCTTCGGCAGCGGCGGACGCTGCAACCGCGTGCCGTCGAGCCCCGACCAGGCGATTCCCGCCAAGCTGCATCTGACGACGTATCCGGCCGTCGAGCGCTACGGTCTCGTCTGGACCTGCCTCGCGCCCGAAGTCGGCGCGGCGCCGGCCATTCCCCGCATGCCGCACTGGGATGATGCGGACTTCCAGCAGATCGTCTGCCCGAAGTTCGATGTAGCGGGTTTCGCGGGCCGTCAGGTCGAAGGCTTTATCGATGTCGCGCATTTCGCGTGGATCCACACCGAGACCTTCGCCGATCCCGACAACCAGACCGTGCCGCCCTATCAGCCGAAAGACACTCCGGAAGGCTTCGAAGTGGACTACCGCAGTTTCGTCGGCAACTATCCGATCGGCGTCGACGGCCGCGCGCCCGCCGAATTCGAATGGCTGCGCCATTTCGAGGTCCATCTGCCCTTCACGGCCACGCTGACGATTCACTTTCCGGAGAACGCGCGCCTCGTCATCATGAATGCGGCGTCGCCGGTCTCGGCGCGCAAGACGCGCCTGTTCGCACCGATCGCGCGCAACTTCGACAAGCATCTGCCCGTCGAGGACGTGCACGCGTTTAATCTCAAGGTGTTCGAGGAAGACCGCCTGATGGTCGAAACCCAGCAACCCGAGCGCCTGCCGCTCGACCTCACGCTCGAAGCGCACATTCCGGCCGACCGCAGTTCCATCGCGTATCGGCGCGGACTCAAGCGCATGGGCTTCGGCGACTTCTTCCTGGTCTGATCGCCATGTCGACTATTGCGGTGATTGTGGACACACTCAGCGCGCAGGGCCGCGGCAATCTGGCCGTGCGGCTGGTCTCCGCCGACGGCAGCGCGCTACCGCCGTTCGATGCGGGCGCGCATATCGACGTGCATTTCGCTCGCGGTTTGATCCGCCAGTACTCGATTGCCAGCGCGCCACACGAGCGCGACCACTATGTGCTGTGCGTGAAGCGCGAAGCGCCGTCGCGTGGCGGATCGGCTTACGTGCATGAGCGGCTGCGCGTGGGCGACCGGCTCGATGTGTCGCTACCGCGCAATATGTTCGGATTGCGCGACGGCAGTCTTCATGTGCTGATGGCCGGTGGAATCGGCATCACGCCGCTGCTCTCGATGACGGAAAGTCTCGAACGGTCCGGCATTCCGTTCGAATTGCACTACTACGTGCGCGAGCGAATCGACACCGCGTTCAAGGCGCGCTGGGCGACAGGCTTCACACACGGCAGCGTGCACATCCATCATTCCCTCGATGGCGAGAGCGCACGCGATGTCCTGCCCGCTGCGCTTAAAGCACCGGCCGCAGGCACGCAGCTTTATCTCTGTGGACCGGAGGGCTTCATGCGCCACGTCGCGGAATCGGCACGCGAATTCGGTCTGAAATCCGAATCAATTCATAAGGAAGCGTTCGGTGCACCCGTCGAGCAAACGCGTACCGATAACCGCAGTTTTCAGGTCGTGCTCGCGTCCAGTGGACAGACGTTCGAGATCGCGCCGGATCGCAGCATCGCATCCGTGTTGCTGGAGAGCGGCGTGAATGTGCCGCTTTCGTGCGAGATGGGCATTTGCGGCGCGTGCCTCACGCCCTTGATCGAAGGCCAGGCTAATCATCGCGACACCGTGCAAAGCGACGCGGAAAAATGTGCCTCGAAGCAGCAGATCGCGCTGTGCTGTTCGCGCGCGCGCACGTCGAGGGTTGTCATCGACCTTTGACGGGACTTCGCAAACCCTGTCGCGCTGAGCGGTTCCCGTGACATCGAGACAACCTCCGTGTGGATGCTACCCCAAAGGCATTCGCGGGATACCGAGTCAATAGCCCGGAACCGCGGGCGAAAGTAAGCCATAGCCAGACTCGGATACTCATCTCGATCCGGCCTTAGCGGCCGCATATTTCCCGCTAACGGTCGTTGCCTGTTCTGCAGCGAACGGCTGTTTCGGGTCGCACGCGGTCGGTCGCCCTACTTCGATGGCATAGGTCTCATGCGAAACGCATGAGACTGTGGCCGGCCAGGAAGCGTCATTCGTTTTCATCGTCACTCAGCCACTCAAGCGTCGGTTCCGCGCAGGAACCGGCCATTCAATGCGCTACGCTGGACCGTCGTTTGTCGGCTTTTGTGAATGCGCGAGAAGCAACTCTGTAGGGCGACTTCGCGCCCGCGCACCCCCCTCCTGTTGCGCTCAGGCGCTCCATAGGCCAAGCCTTGAATGGCATGACGATGCCCAAAAAACAACTAAGTCTTGTAAAGAGTCGTCAACACTACTTCAGCTTTTCACAGATCGTTGCGGCGTTTGCCCAGTAGCCTTCCGGAACATGGCGATGAATGCACTTGAGTTTCCATAACCCAAGTCCGAAGCGACGGAAGCAACACTCGAACCTTTGGCGAGGCGGGACATTGACTCGACGAGTCTTAGTTGTTGGCGCCATTGAACGAAGGTAAGCCCAGTTTCCTCTCTGTAGAGTCGGGCTAGAGTCCGCTCACTCGCCCCAACGCGATCGCCCCAGTTTGCGAGCGGTTCGTTGTTCGCGGGATCCGTGATCAAAGCCTCACATACCTGGCGGAGTCGACGATCCCGGGGGAGCGCCAGGCTCGCTGCCAAAGCGCTAGGCGCATCTCTCATTTCCTTGAGCAGGAGCGGCATGACCAGACTGTAGCGCTCGGGGTCATCGCCTACGCCTATTTCAACGATCGTCGCGACAAGCTCCTGTAAAAGGGCGGGCACAACGAGGACCCTGCAGTCGGAGCCAGCCCAGGGAGAAACGTCCGGCTCGAAATACACGCTTCTCATTGACACGTCCCCAACGGCATGGAGTTCATGCTCCACACCGGGTCCGATCCACAGACCACGACGCGGTCCCAAAGACCAGACTGCGATAGGCGTGACCACCCGCAGAACACCACGCAGACTGAAAACAAACTGGGCTTGCTCATGCGTATGCCAGCTCTGTCTATCGCCATCCCTATATTCATAGGAATGAGCTATTACAGGCCGATTCATTTTCTTATATCGAAAGCCGAACCTGCGTCGCCAGATCTCGTCCATTCCGCTGTTCTCCAAAATGACAGACACAAACTGTCTGTCTCGCGATGTTTCTTGGCAAGCGTCGTGTCATGCCATGCGTTATCTTACCCCGTCTAAATAGTAATCATTCGCACTTACGCAAGAAACGTGAGCGCAGCAAGACCACAACGACGCGCGGGAAAGCCATGAGACAAGATCGGGAAAGCATGAAATTGAAAAAGACGGCAGTTTCACTCGGGGTCACCGTTGCGGCGACGGTGATGGCGTGTCCGGCAATGGCGCAGGAGTCGGGACAAGCCACCGGCGCGGCACAGACCACGGACACCGGCACGGCAGGCACGCTGCCGGCGGTGACGGTCAAAGCGGAGCGATCGACCCCCGACAGCTTGCCAGCCGCCTATGCCGGCGGGCAAGTCGCCACGGGTGGCCGCGTCGGCTTCCTGGGCAACCGGGATGTCATGGACACGCCCTTCAGCATCACGAGCTACACCGCCCAGACAATCGCCAACCAGCAAGCGCGAGACCTCTCGGATGTCCTGAACAACGATGCATCCGTGCGCAACGTGATCGGCCAGGGCAGCTACACCAACGTCTTCAAAATCCGCGGCTTTACCGTCTGGAGCACCGACGTCTCGTGGAACGGACTTTATGGCGTTCTCCCCATGGCTCTGATTGGGCCCGATGTGGCGGAACACGTCGAAGTGATTCACGGGCTCACTGGCCTTCTGACCGGCATCTCTCCGACGGGTGGCATCGGCGCGACGATCAACGTGGTTCCGAAGCGCGCAACGGACACGCCGATCACCAGCGTGACGCTCGAGTACATGTCGGATAAGACGTTTGGTACGCATGTTGACCTTGGGCGGCGCGTCGGCGACGCCAACCAGTGGGGTGTGAGATTCAATGGCACGTTCCGCGATGGCGATACGTCGACGTCCGACCAGTCCCAACGTATCGGCGACGCCATTTTCGGCCTCGACTATCGTGGAGGCCGCCTGCGCGCATCGCTGGACGCGGGCTATTCCAATCAACGCACCGATGCCGCCACGCAGCCCGTCTACGCGGCCTCCGGCATCACCATTCCTTCCGCGCCCAAAGCCACGCAAAACTTCTTCCCGTCGTGGTCGTACTACAAGGTGCAGGATACGTTCGGCGCGGCGCACGCCGAATACGATCTGACATCGAACTGGACCGCCTTCGTGGCCGCAGGCGAACGTACGTCGCACGTTCAGCAGCTCTCGACTCAGCCGACCCTGACGAGTTCGACCGGAAACATCACGATCAACCCTTATTTCTGGGGCCAGCGGCAAAATACCTATACCGGCACGACCGGCGTTCGGGGCAACTTCGACACCGGCCCCGTCAATCACCAACTCACCCTCTCGGCTTCTTACTACCGTCAGGAAGGCGGCAGTTCGATCTATCTGCCTGGCGGATTCACATCGAACATTTACAACCCGGTCTCGGTCCCCGAACCCGGTCTGAATGGCTTTTCGTTCAGCACGCCGACGTCGAGCATTGTTCGTGATTCCAGCCTCGCGATCGCCGATACTGCGTCGATCCTCGACGATCGTATTCAGATTACCGCCGGCGTGCGCGACCAGCGGGTCAATGTCGATAGTTTCAGCACCACGACGGGCGCGCAGACCGCGCATTACAACCAGACACGATGGACGCCGGCTTTTGCGCTGCTCGTCAAACCGTTGCAAAACGTCTCGGTCTATGCCAACTATATACAGGGGCTGCAGCAGGGACCGACCGCGCCATCGACGGCACGCAACGCCGGCGAAGTCTTCGCTCCGTACGTATCGAAGCAGATTGAAGTGGGCACCAAGGTCGATATGGGGCGTGTCATGGCCTCGGTGGCTGTTTTCCAGATCGAACAACCCAGCGGCTACACGGACCCGTCGACGCTCATCTACACGACCGACGGCATGCAACGTAATCGGGGAATCGAGTTGAACGTCGCGGGCGAGGCGACAAAGAGCATCCGGGTGCTCGGCGGCGTCACGTTCATGAATGGCAAGCTCACCAACACGGGCACGTCCACCACGCAAGACAACACCGCCCCCGGCGTGCCGCACACGATGGTCAACCTCGGCGCGGAATGGGACGTGCCGTTTGTGCCCCGACTCACGGTGTCCGGTTTGATGATCTACACCTCGCCGGAGTTTCTTGACAACGCCAACAAGCAGCAGATTCCGAGCTGGACGCGATTCGATGTCGGCGCGCGGTACGTCTTTACTCGCCAGGGTGGCAAGCCTGTGACCATTCGCGCGAATGTCCAGAACGTATTCAACCGCGCTTACTGGGGCAACGCGGACGCGTCCTATGGGCTCGCGCTCGGCGCGCCGCGCACGTTCCTGCTTTCGGCACAGTTCGACTTCTAAACCCAAAGGCCCGTATTCCAAAGAGATGCTGGCCGCTGTTCCCCACAATGCGGAGATCGACGTTGCGCCTCCTCCTGTCTCTCGCGCTGGAATCCCGGTGGACGCTCATCGCAGCGCTCGCCACTGGCATTGTCAGTGGTCTCGGCAATGCCGGCCTGGTCGCGCTGGTCAACCAGGCGCTGAGCTCGTCCTCCAACGCATTGTCCGTCCTCGGATGGCGCTTCCTTGGGCTTGGCGTCGTTGCGCTCGTGACGCGGGCACTATCGCAGAGCCTCTTTATGCGCCTTGGTCAATCCGCCAAAGCGGGCTTGCGGCTCAGGACGATCGAGCGAATCGGTAAAGCTTCCTATGCACACCTCGAACAGCAGGGGGCCTCGCGCTCACTCGCCGTTCTGACCCAGGACCTCGACACAATCGTCGTCTTCTTTATCAACCTGCCCAATCTCGCCATGCAGGGCGCGGTCGTCGCAGGATGCCTCATTTATCTTGGCTTCCTTTCGTGGCAGGTGTTGTTGTTTGCACTCGCGATGGTCCTGATCGGTTCCGCCGGCTTTCATTTCGCCAATACGAAAGCGCGTCTGCATTTGCGGGACTCACGCAAACGCGAAGACGAACTCGTGCGCCACTTCAGGGCGCTATTCGATGGCGCCAAGGAGCTGAAGCTACACATGAAACGTCGCCACGCGTTTCTGCGTGGCGTGCTGGCGTCGAACATCGAGGCGGTTCGGTCACAGCGGACACGCGGCTACGTGCTCTACGCGGTCGCGGCCAGTTGGGGAAGCTTTATCTTCTTCACCTTCATCGGCTGTGTATTGTTTGTTTTTACGCGCTTCATGCCGGTCGGACAGCACGTCATGTCAGGATATGCCATGCTGTTTCTCTACATGATGCTGCCGATAGAAAGTTTGCTCGCGGCGATACCCACGGTCAGCTCGGCGCGCGTCGCGCTGGAGCGAATCGAACAGATCAACGCCGAGCTGCCGCAGGAAACCAGCGCGCCGCCGAAGGGAACGCCGGTTCTGAACAGCATCGTGCTCGAAGGCGTGACACACCACTACTTCCGGGAAAAAGAGAACAGTGTCTTCACGCTCGGGCCGATCAATCTCTCGTTTTTTCCAGGCGAAATCACGTATCTGATCGGTGGGAACGGCAGCGGCAAGACCACGCTGGCCAAGCTTCTGGTCGGGCTCTATTCTCCCGAGCAAGGCCGGATATTTTTGAACGGCGATCTGGTGGACGATCTCGGGCGAGATGAGTATCGTCAGTATTTTTCGGTTGTCTTCAGCGACTTTTTCCTTTTCGACAGTCTCCTTGGCATGCACATCGAAAAACTCGATGCGACAGCGCAAAGTTTGCTTGAGGAATTGCAGCTCGATCACAAGGTAACGATCCGCGACGGCGTGTTTTCGACGCTGAATCTTTCGCAGGGGCAGCGCAAACGGCTGGCCTTGCTGGTAGCGTGGATCGAGGATCGCCCCTTCTATGTCTTCGACGAGTGGGCCGCCGACCAGGACCCCTTGTTCAAGGACGTTTTTTACCATCGCCTGCTGCCTGAACTCAAACGCCGCGGCAAAACCGTCGTCGTGATCACCCACGACGATCGCTATTTTTCGCTCGCCGACCGGTACGTCAAACTCGATTACGGTACGGTGGTCGATACAGGCAACGGTAGCGAATTGCAGCGCCCGGCAACGGCGCATGAAGTATCTCGCCGAACGGCGCCAGCAAGAATGGATCGAACTGAATGAGCACATCACTCCTTGCCCGGCGAAAACACTTGATGGCTCTGGGCGCGCTGGCCGCCGGCAGCGTGCTTCGCACGAGCGGCGCGGCAGTCGCGCCCGTCCAGGCACGCGTGGCGTCCATTGGCTGGACCGCAGCCGACGTGCTGCTGTCGCTGGGCGTGACGCCCGTCGCCGCGGCGGAGAAATATAACGTCAACGTGCTAAGCGTCGATCCGCGTCAGCAACTCCCGGACAATTGCATCGAACTCGGCCTGACGAATCAGCCCAATCTGGAGCTGTTGCATACGCTTCGTCCGGACCTGATTGTCGTGGACAGTCGTCATGTCGCGATCGAGAATCAGTTGCAGGCCATCGCGCCCGTTTTCCGGCTGAACATTTACGGCGATCCCGGCGGCCGCCCCCTCGAACGCGCGCGCGATCAAGTCCTGGAACTGGCGAACGCACTCGACATCACCGTTCGCGCGCAGCGTTACGTCGGGACAGTCGATGCATCGCTGCAAGAACAACGAAAAATCGTGGATTCGCTCGGCGGCACCCCGAGGGTTCTGGCCGTCCAGCTCTTCATGGACGGGCGTCACCTGAACGTCTATGGAAAAAACTCGATGCTCGATGACGTCATGGTGCGGCTGAATGTGCAAAACGCGTGGCCGGGTGCGACGCCGCCGGGCCATGTGCCGACGCTCGGGATCGAGGAACTCGATTCAATGCCGGACACGCTCCTGCTCTACATGTCCGATGAGCGCTACGCGCCGATCGCCCTTCACAATCTCGCCAGCAATGAGATCTGGCGGCGTTTGCCACTCGTGCGACACGGCCATCTTGCACCGATCCCGCGGCTCTATCCCTTTGGCGGGCTGGACACGGCGCTTCAATTCGGCAGGGAACTGACCGATGCGCTCGTTCGGTACCGGAAGATCGCATGAGAACAGACGTCATGGTCGAGCGGGGCGCGCAGACGCACCGCAGCCCCGCCAGGTTCCTCGCGCTGCTGGTGCTGCTGGCCGCGGGCCTTTCGCTGCTGCAACTCGACAGGATCATCCCGATACCCGAATGGACCAGCGCACTGTGGCATCCGGACCCGGACGACATTCGGCTGCTCGTCGTTTCGCAGAGCATGCTTCCGCGTATCGCGACCTGTCTGCTTTGCGGCGCACTGCTGTCGCTGTCCGGCGTAATCTTCCAGCAGATTCTGCGCAATCCGCTCGCCGAACCGACCACCCTGGGCGTTTCCGCTGGCGCTTCGCTTGCCATGACGCTGGTCATCGCGCTCGCGCCACAGTGGCTCATTGTCGGGCAGACCGTTGTTGCTGCCGCGGGCGCGGGCATCGCCTTGTTGCTGGCCTTAGGTCTCGCGTGGCGTCAGCGATTGTCGCCCGTCGCCCTGATCCTGGCGGGTCTCGTGATCAGCTTCTACAGCGGCGCGATCAGCGCGGTGCTGACGATGTTCCATCACGACGCGCTTCAGGCCATCTCCTTCTGGGGTGCGGGATCCATGAACCAGGGAAACTGGAAAGCGGCCCGATTGCTGCTTCCTTACCTGCTCGCGGGGATGGCGCTCGCGCAGTTGCTGGCGCGTCCGTTCGAACTCATGTCACTCGGAGATGGCGCCGCGCGCGGGCTCGGTCTGCCGCCGGGAGCGATTCGAATTTTGGGGCTGGGGCTCGGTGTGCTGTTGAGCGCCGCGGTCGTCTCGGCCGTCGGCGTCATTGGCTTCGTCGGGCTTGTTGCGCCTGCGCTCGTCCGGCTCATGGGCGCACGCACCTACCGCGCGCGTGTCATGTGGGCGCCGGCGCTCGGCAGCGTTCTCGTATGGCTGACCGATCAGACCGTTCAGTCGCTGGGCGCTCCGCTGTCGCGATTGCCGACGGGCGCCGTTATCGCCCTCCTCGCGAGCCCCCTGCTTCTGTGGCTGTTGCCTCGTTTGCAGAACGCCGCGATGACGCCCGAGAAAGTTCAGGCGGACCACGTCCCCGGCAAAACGTCGCTCGTTCCGCTGGAATTGGCGTTTGGCGGCGTCTTGCTCGTGGTCGTGGCGGGCGTCAGTCTGCTGTTCGGCCGCGACCTCTCGGGCTGGCACTGGCTCTCGACCAGCGAACTGGATGTTCTGCTGCACTACCGCCTCTCCCGGCTCCTCGCCGCGCTCGCGGCGGGCGCCATGCTGGCGATGGCCGGGGTCATTGTTCAACGATTGACCGGCAACGCAATGGCCAGCCCGGAAGTGTTGGGCATTTCGTCCGGGGCATCGCTGGGCCTGTTCGCGATCGTGTTGCTGCTGCCCGGCGCGGGCATGGCGGCGCAGTCCGTCGCGGCCTGCATCGGCGCGCTCTTGTCCTTCCTGGCCATCCTCGCGCTGGGCAAGCGGAATGGCTTTTCGCCGCCTTATATGCTGCTCGCGGGCGTGGCGATCGGGGCCGCGTTCAGTGCGCTGGCCACGATCGTGATGTTGAGCGGGACGCCCGACGCCGTCCAGCTTCTCGCGTGGATGTCCGGCTCGACCTACGGGCTCGGCCCCGTCAACGCGGCTTTTGCGGTCGGTTCCCTGTTGCTGGCCGTTGCCGTCACGCCGATGCTTGGCCACTGGCTGCAGATCATTCCGTTAGGATCGAGCGTCGCGGTCGGTCTTGGGGTCGATCTGCGGCTTAGCCGTCTGACACTGCTGATCGTCGCGTCGTTTTTGACAGGGAGCGCCACGCTGGTGGTGGGTCCGCTGAGCTTCGTGGGGCTAATGGCGCCGCATGTGGCGCGCATGCTCGGACTCGGCCAGCTCCGCTTTCAGATTCCGGCCTCGGCGCTCATCGGAGCGGTCATCATGGGCATCGCCGACTGGCTCGGCCGCAACATCGCCTTTCCGTTTCAGGTTCCCGCCGGCATGCTCGCCACCTTGCTCGGCGGGCTTTACTTCATGTGGCTGATGGCGCGCGGGCGATCGGCGTCGTAACGTTTCAGAGCATCAACGGTAGCAATTGGAAAATCGGACAATCGGAGCGCAACAATGGTCCACGCATTCGAGGTTAGCGACCTCCACTTTTCGATTGGGCAAACGGTCATCCTTCATCCGTTGAGCCTCGCGTTCGCACCGGGGCGCGTGCACGGTCTGATCGGCCATAACGGATCCGGCAAAAGCTCGCTTCTGCGCCTCCTCGCACGTCAGCACGAGGTGTATGCCGGTCAGATCCGCTACGGGACGAAAGATCTTCGGGACTGGAAAAACCGGCCACTGGCGCGCGAGGTCGCGTATTTGCCGCAGCAGCCGCCATCGACGGATGGCATGACGGTCGAAGAGCTGGTCGCGCTCGGGCGATACCCGTGGCATGGTCCGCTGGGCCGGCTCGGAACGGAGGATCGTGCGAAAGTGAGGGAAGCGATGATCCTCACGGACGTGGCGGTGTTCGCGCAACGGGCTGTCGATAGCTTGTCCGGCGGTGAGCGGCAACGCGCATGGCTGGCCATGCTCGTCGCTCAGGACAGCAAATGGCTGTTGCTCGACGAGCCCACTTCGGCGCTGGATGTCGGACATCAGATCGAAGTGCTGCGCCTGGTGCGGCAACTCAGCGAATCGAGACGCCTTGGCGTGGTCATGGTCCTGCACGACGTCAACATGGCGCTTCGCTTTTGCGACGACATCGTTGCGCTACGCGCAGGGCGACTGCTCGTCGATGCACCTGCCGAGCAGTTTTCCGACCCCGACTTTTTGGAGGAAATCTACGGCGTCCCGATGGGCATCGTCGTCAGGCCGGACAATCTGGGTTCGATCAGTTTTCCGCTTTAGCCGCGCTCGCAGTGCCATCTGTCCAACCAACTGCCTTTATCAGGTGTGAGGGTGCATAGGTGTCAGCGTACAGTTGGCGATCGGTGCTTCACTCGCGATGTGCTTAAAGGAAAGGCCGTTGTACCTCTGTAAGCAGTCACTGTACTTACAAAACGACGACCGACGGTTGTGGGTCGGGTAGCGACCACTGCTCCCACTGAGATGCGGCACACTGGATCTCCCTTCTACTGGAAGGAGATCATCATGGAAACGCAGAATTGTCGGGCAGGCAACCGTGTGCCGTGGAACAAGGGGAAGCTCACCGGCCAGAAACCGCCGCTGAAGCTTCCGGAAATCTGGGCAATTCGTACACGGCTGCAGATGTCTTCGAATATTCGTGAGCTGGCTATGTTCAATCTCGCAATTGATAGCAAACTTCGGGCATGCGATCTGACGCGGCTGCAGGTGCAAGACGTCTGTCAGGGCATCCACGTCGGATCGCGTGCCATGGTAATGCAGCAGAAGACGCAACGGCCGGTTCAATTCGAGATAACGGAACAGACACGTCAGAGCCTTGAGGCATGGATTCGGGCGCGCGGTCTGAAGTCTTCCGACTTTCTATTCCCAAGCCGATTGCATGCGTCGACGCATCTGTCGACACGACAATATGCTCGGGTGGTTCATCGGTGGATCGCATCGATCGGACTCGACGATACGGCTTACGGCACCCACACCATGCGTCGCACCAAGGCTTCGCTGATCTACCGGAGAACGAAGAACCTTCGGGCGGTGCAATTACTGCTTGGACATACCAAGCTGGAGAGTACAGTGCGCTACCTCGGCATTGAAGTCGACGATGCCCTCGAGATGGCGGAGCAGACCGAGGTCTGACGGCAACATGGCCGGTGAGCGGACGCTTGCCGGCCATGAGCTGCCGCTCGCGAAGCGCACATCTTAAAAATCGAGCGGCAGCATTGCATCCGGGAGCGGTCGTTCGATACAGAACTGGTCAGGGCGGACAGTGAGTTGTGGCAGCGCTACTCAAGCTCCCGGAGCAACCGACGCGCCTTCGACTCCATGCCGCGCAAGCGCCTCGGCGACAAAGCCCGACGCCTTCTTTTGCTCGACGAAATCCGCAAGAACCTTTGACGCCTTCTCACCGCGACTGCGCGCAACACCCATCGCCTGACGGATCACCATGAAGCGTTCGTCGAGCAGACGCAGGCCGCCGACCTTACCCGCATCGGCCTCCAATTGTTGCTTTACGCCCGCAGCAATTTCAAGGCCTTGCTCGATGAACGTTTGCACGACAGTTGGCGATGTCGGTGCACGTACGATCTGCGCCGCTTTCAGTTCGCGCGTGAGGAACAGATCGTAGGCACTGCCCTTGCCGACCGCCACGCGATTGTGCGCAGCATCGACATCGGAGTTGTTGTGGACCGGCGAATCTTCGCGCACAAGATAGAAGCCTTCGATCAGCACATAGGGCGCGGTGAACGCGATGATTTCACCACGTTTGGGATCGACCGCAAAAAAGCCGAAATCCGCGCGGTCATCGCTCACGGCCTCGACCGACTTACCGGCCGCATCGAATACGACCAGTTCGAGCGGCAACCCCAGATACGTTGCGAAATCGCGCGCAAGATCGACCGATACCCCAAACGGTTCACCCGTGGCCGGATCTCGATTCGCCAGAATCGGATTACCGAGATTGATGGACGCGCGCAGCACGCCCGTGGGAGCAAAAGCCTTAACGACAGCGGAATCGATTTTCATGATGATGTTGGCGACGCCGCGTTCCAGGCGTCATTTCAGGGTTCAAAAATCTCGCGGATATTCGACAGTGCGTCGAGCGTATGCAACAAGTGCTGGCGCAGTTCTTCGGACGCTTCCTCGTTGCGCTCCTTCTCCAGTAACTCGAGCACATGAAGGTGCTGCTTCGCGTGCTCGACATAACGCTCGCGATGCTGCATCGATCGATACGAAAGCAGGCGTCGCACGCGATTCACGCGCCGGATCGTATCGATGAAAAAACTGTTGCCCGACGCTTCGACCAGCGACTCGTGAAAACGCACGCCGCGTTCATGCAACTGATCGGCACTATCGGTTTCGATGCCTCCTGCCAGCAGATGCTTTTCAACATCGCGGCAGCGTTCGAGCACCTTGCGATCGAGTTTGTAGCCCGGCTCCAGCAACGCGGCCGGCTCCAGTGCGAGACGCAGACGATACGACTTGAGCAGGCTGTCCGGCGTCGTGAGCATGGGCGAGAACTCCCAGCCATAACCGGGCTTGCGTTCGGCCCAGCCTTCCTGCGCGATCCGCCCCAGCACCGATGTCAATTGCCCGGTCGTCAGGCCATAACGCGTACGGATCAACTGCTCAGAAAAGGTATCGGGCAGTTCGCCCTTGAGACGGTCGTCGGCGATCTGGAAATACACGCGTGTGACGAGATCGGTTTCGGAAAGACCGAGTTCGTCCACCACGTCGGACAGCGACTCGATCACCGGCCGCGCCACAAAAAATCCGCGATTCTTTTCGCGTGTGAGCACGCCCTTCTCGTGGAGCAGCGCGAGCGCTTCGTTCACCGGCGAGCGCGATACGCGCAGGCGGTCGGCAAGCATCTGCGCGGGGAGATGCGCGCCCGCCTCCATGCCCTCGGTGCGGATCAGGTCGATAATCTGTGTCGCAATGGATCGGTCGATCATTTTTTCAGCCAGCCGCGCAGCGAGGGGCTTCGTTCAACGTCCCCCTGCTGCGAGTGTGTTTTGCAGGATCAGCGGAATCACGCCACCCGAGCGCAACAATCTGCATTCGAGCTGCGTTTCCACGGCGGCGCGCACGTCGATGGCTTCGATACGGCCATCGGCGCGCACAATGCGTACTGGCACCGTGCAACGCGGTGTAATCGTCGCGGCATCCGCCTGGACGTCGAGCATATCACCCGGCCCGAGCGCGAGCGTATCCGGATGGGTGCCCGGTGCGAAGCGCAGTGGCAGAATGCCCATGCCGATGAGGTTCGAGCGATGGATGCGCTCGAAGCTTGCGGCCAGCACCGCGCGAATGCCCAGCAGACGCTGGCCCTTAGCGGCCCAGTCGCGCGACGATCCGGTGCCATAACGCTCGCCCGCCACCAGCACGACGGCGTCGCCTGCATCGGCATAACGTTGCGCGGCTTCGAAGATCGGCAGAACGTCGCCGCTCGGCACGTGCAGCGTGTGCGCCACCGGCATGCCGGGCTTGAGGCGGTTCACCAGCGTCTTGTTGTAGAACGCCGCGCGCATCATCACTTCCCAGTTGCCGCGCCGCGAAGCGAACACGTTCAGGTCGTCGCGATCGTCGCCGCGCGCGACGAGGAAATCGGCCACGAAGCTGTCCTTCGGGATCGCACTGGCGGGCGAAATATGATCGGTAGTGATGTCGTCGCCGAGCACGAGCAGCGGATACGCACGATAACTGCCGAGCTGGCTGCCTTGATCGGCGGCGGCGAACGGCGGGCGGCGCAAGGCCGTCGATTTCGCGTCCCACGGAAAGCGCGCGGAAGTCGGCGCGTCCAGTTCGTGCCAGGCGGGATTTCGGCTCGCCACCGCGAATGCGCGCGGGTAGTCCTGCGGATCGGCCGATTGCGCCACCAGCGCCGCGACTTCCTCGCGTGTGGGCCACAGATCGCGAAGGAACACCGGTGTGCCGTCGGCGGCGGTCTGGATCGGCTCGCGGCTCAGATCGATTTCTGCATTGCCCGCCAGCGCGAACGCAATCACGAGCGGCGGCGACATGATGAAGCCCAGATCCAGATCGGGATGAATACGGCCCGCGAAATTGCGGTTGCCCGAGAGGACGGCGACCGGGTAGATGCTGCCAGCGGCCTGCGCGGCGCGCACGCTCTGCGTGAGCGGCCCCGAATTGCCGATACAGGTCGTACAGCCATACCCGACGATATCGAAGCCCACCGCCGCCAGATCGTCGATCAAGCCAGCGCGTTCGAGGTAAGCGGCAGCGGCGGGCGATCCCGGCGCCAGCGAGGTCTTGATCCACGCCGGCACGTTCAGCCCTTTCGCGCGCGCCTCGCGGGCCACCAGACCAGCAGCGATCAGCAAGGCCGGATCAGACGTATTCGTGCAACTGGTGATCGCGGCGATCGCCACGGGATGACGCGGCATGCGCACATGCAATGTTTGAGGCCGGAATTCGAGCTTCGCCAGCGTGGCGGGCAGCGCCGTGTAATCGAGCAGATCCTGCGGTCGGCGCGGCCCGGCCACATGCATGCCGATACTCGCCAGATCGATCTCAATCGTGCGGGTGTAACGCGGCGTGGCTTCAGGATCGAACCACAGACCCGTCGCTCGCGTGTACGACTCGACGAGCTGTATCGCGTCTTCGTTGCGGTTCGTCGCGCGCAGATAATCCAACGTGCGTTCATCCACCGCGAAAAAGCCGGTCGACGCACCGTACTCCGGCGCCATGTTCGCCACCACTGCACGATCGCCCGCGCTCAGCGTCGCGACGCCGGGCCCGAAATATTCGACGAATTCGCCCGACACGCTAATCGCGCGCAGCCGTTGCGTGACCGTCAGCGCGAGATCGGTAGCCAGAGAGCCGGGCTTGAGCGCGCCCGTGAGACGCACGCCGATCACATCGGGAATGCGCTGCATCACCGGCATACCGAACATCACCGTCTGCGCTTCGAGACCGCCCACGCCCCACCCCAGCACGCCGATACCGTTAATCATCGGCGTATGGCTGTCGGTGCCGATCATCGTGTCCGGGACGGCCCAGCTCTCGCCATCGCGCTCGACGCGCGTGACCACCGTCGCCAGCTGCTCCAGATTGATCGTATGCATGATGCCCGTGCCGGGCGGATGAATGCGCACGCCCGTGAGCGCCTGCGACGCCCAGCGCAGGAAACGATAGCGCTCGCCATTGCGGCGCAGTTCCAGCGCGAGATTCTTCGGCGCAGCACCAGGCTCGCCGAAATACTCGACCGCGAGCGAGTGATCCACCGACGAATCCACCGGTAGCACCGGATTGAGCACGGCCGGATCGGCACCGGCCTCGGCCAGCGCGTCGCGCATCGCGGCGATATCGACCAGCGCAGGCGTGCTGGTCGTGTCGTGCATCAGCACGCGATTGGGCTGATAGGCGATCTCGTGCTCGCTCGTGCCGCGCTCGCTCCACGCGAGGATCGCGTCGACGGCGGCGCGGCGTTCGTCGCCATCCGTATTGCGGATCACGTTCTCGAGCAGCAGCCGCAGCACAACCGGCAACTCGCCGAGCTGTGCGCCGAACATCGCCGGTAGATCGACATACCGCAAGCGGGCTCCGGCGACGTCGAGGTGGCCGGTCAGTGGGGTGTCAGTGTTTTCCATGACTGTATTTTTGCACTTTTCCAGGACAAAATGCAATCATAGTGAAAACCCCAAACATAACAATCCGGAGACGACCATGGAGAAAGCCGGTGACGATGCGTCCATCGGGCCCCAGATGGGGCGACGCGAATTTGTCCAGAGGACGCTATCGCTGAGTGCGATAGCACTTTCAGGATACTTTCAGTTATCGGCTGTATCCGCTGAAACGGCCCCTGCTGGCCAACGTGTTTTAAAAGGAATGACCCCCATGTTTGCTTATGTCGGCTCGCGCACCACGCGCGAACGCAACGCCCGCGGAGATGGCATCAGCGTGTATCGCGTCGATGCCCAGACCGGCGCATTCACGCTCGTCCAGCTCGTGAAGGATCTCGTTAACCCGTCGTTCCTTGCGCTCTCGCGCGATGGTGAGCGGCTTTACACGGTGCACGGCGACCTGAGCGACATCAGCGCGTTCAAGGTCAACAGGGCCACCGGCAAGTTGACGTTTCTGAACCGGCAAAGCACCGAGGGCAAAAATCCCGTGCATCTGGCAATCGACCCGAGCGGACGCTACGTGGTGGTGTCGAATCACATCGGCGCGAGTCTCGCCGTACTGCCCATTGCAGCCGACGGCTCGCTCCAGCCGCTTACGCAACTCGTCAAGATCGATGGCCCGATCGGCCCACACCGCGTCGAGCAAAAACAGGCAAAGCCGCACTTCAACCCGTTCGATCCGGCCGGGCGTTTCGTGATCGTCCCGGACAAGGGACTCGACCGCACGTTTTCGTTCCGCTTCGAAAACGGCACGCTCACGCCCGCGGCGCAACCCTTCGTGGAGTCGCGTGAAGGCGCTGGACCGCGTCACATCGCGTTCCATCCGGGTGGAGCGTACGCGTGGGTCATCAACGAACTCGATTCGACGGTGACCTCGTACCGTTATGACGCCGCTACGGGCGCGCTCACGCCGCTGCAGGTGCTCTCCAGCTTGCCTGACACGTATACGGGGAACAGCCGCGCTTCGGAAATAGAGGTGGATCGCAGCGGCCGTTTCGTCTACGCGTCGAATCGCGGCGATGACAGCATCACGGTTTTCAGCATCGATCCGGCAAACGGCCATCTGCGCTTCATCGGCGCCGAGCCGACGCTCGGCAAGACGCCGCGCTTCATGACGAGCACCCCCGACGGCCGTTTCATGTACGCACTCAACGAGGACAGCGACACCATCGTTGCCTTCACGATCGACGCGCAGGCCGGTCGCCTCGCGCCCACAGGCTTCGTCGAAAAGTCGGGGAGCCCGGTCTGCATGGTGTTCTCGAACGCGCTGGCCTGATCGACCGCGCCTAACGTCATTCCGCTTTTCAGAGGCACGCGGCGGGCAATCCCCGCCGCTGGAGACATATGCATTCCCCCACTGCTACCCTCGACGAACGTGCGGTCGTGCGCAAGATCGCCTGGCGCATCATCCCGTTCGTGTTCGTGCTGTACATCATTTCCTATCTCGACCGCGCCAATATCGGCTATGCGGCGCTCCAGATGAACCGGGAGCTGGCACTGAGCAGCGAGGCGTTCGGCTTCGTCTCGGGCATTTTCTTTATCGGCTACTTTTTGTTCGAGGTCCCCAGCAATGTCATGCTCGCGAAGTTTGGTGCGCGCGTGTGGATTGCACGGATTCTCGTGACATGGGGCGCGATCTCGGTCGTTTCAGCCTTCGTGCATACCGCTACGCAGCTTTATATCGTGCGCTTCCTTCTGGGCGTTGCCGAAGCGGGATTTTTCCCCGGCATCATCGTCTATCTGACCTACTGGTTCCGTGCCAAAGAACTGGCCACCACGGTTGCCCTGTTTACGGCTGCGATTCCCGTTTCTTACATCGTCGGCGCGCCCCTGAGCACGTGGATCATGGATCACGTGCACTGGTTCGAATGGAGCGGCTGGCGCTGGATGCTGGTGCTGGAGGGCGCGCCCGCTGTGATCGGCGGCATTGTCTGCTTCCTGTTCCTGAGCGACCGGCCGGCCGACGCGAAATGGCTCACACCCGCCGAGCGTGAATGGCTGCAAGGCCAACTTGCCGCCGACGCCCGTGCGCGGCCCAACGCGCGACACTTCGGTTCGCTCAAGGCAATGGCTAACCCAAAAGTGCTGTATCTCGCGTTCATTTACTTCGTGTACCAGTGCGGCAGCCTTGGGGTGGGTTACTGGATGCCCCAGATCATCAAGGGATTTTCGAGCGCGCTCACGCATACGCAGATCGGCCTGATTGCGATGGTGCCGTATATCTTCGCGACGATCGTCATGATTCTGTGGTCCAGACATTCCGACCACCGCAACGAACGGCGCCTGCATTCGGCGGTACCGCTGGGCGTTGCTGCACTGGCATTGCTTGGCGCGGGTCTTTCGACCAACCCTTATGCGTCGATCGCGATGATCAGCCTGAGCCTCGCTGGTCTCTACGCATTCAAATCCCCATTCTGGGCTCTCCCGACCCTGTTCCTTTCTCGCTCGACGGCGGCCATTTCCATCGCCGTGATCAACTCGATCGGCAACCTCGGCGGCTTCGTGGGGCCATTTGCGATCGGCTATATCAAGGGCTCAGGCGCGAGCGCCACGCCAGGTCTTTTGTTTCTCTCTGGCTTGCTCGTACTCGCCTTCCTGATGACGTTTTTCCTGCGGCAGTCTGAACACGCCGATGGGACCGACTCGGTGGCATCAGGTCAACAGGCACATCGCTAGGCTGCACCGACGGCGCTTCGTCAAGAAGCGCCGCTAAAACAACATATATCCCGGAGACATTGCAAATGAAAAATTCGGTTAATTATTTTGGCATCCTTACCATATGTGTTGCGTATTCGACTGCCAGCCATGCTCAAAGCAACGTCACGTTGTACGGCGTGATCGACAGTGGCATCAATTACACAAACAATGTCCAGAAGGGAAAATCCGCCAACGGCTTTACCGGAGGTCACCAGATCGCCATGATTGAAGGCGGCTCGGCTGGGCTGCAGGGTAGTCGCTGGGGCATTACGGGAACGGAAGACCTCGGTAACAACATGAAGGCTATTTTCCTACTGGAGAACGGCTTCTACAGTAACAATGGTGCGCTCAACCAGGGCGGCGCGATGTTCGGACGCCAGGCCTGGGTCGGTATCAAAAGTGATTTCGGCACGGTAACGCTCGGGCGTCAATACGATCCTGTCGTGGATCTGTTCCGCCCATACCTCGCGTCGCCGCAATGGGGCGGCTACATGACAGCTCACCCCGGCGATCTCGATAACGCCCAGAACACCCGACGCATCAACAATTCGATCAAGTTCCGCAGCGGCACCTGGAACGGACTTACCGTTGAAGCGATCCTGGGTCTTGGCGGCGTCGCCGGTTCATTTGCACAGAACTCGATCTGGGGCGCGGGCACGTCGTACGCTGCCGGGCCATTTTCCGCGGGCGCCGCTTACCTCAATATCAGCAACCCCAGCCTCTCGTTTTTCGGCGCAAATCCGAATGCCGGGCCCGCTACGAGCAACAACCTGGGCAGTTTCGGAAGCGCGACCAGTCCTGAATCGAATCCGGTCTTCGCGGGCTACGCATCGGCAAACCGTCTGGAGATCGTCGCTGCCGGTGTTGGCTTGACGCTTGGCGCACTGAACACGAACATCGCGTACTCGAATACCCGCTTCGACAAACTGGGCTCTGCGGCTGGTCCAAATCCGCTGCATTACGCGGGAACCGCCGCCTTCAACAACATCGAAGTGAACCTGCAATACCAGATCACGCCATCCCTGCTCGCGGGCACCGCGTACGACTACACGCGCAACGGCGGCGCGGGCGGCAAGGAAGGCGTTAACTATCATCTCGTTAGCGCCGGACTCGACTGGTTCCTCTCGAAGCGAACTGACCTGTACACAATCGCCGTCTACGAAAAAGCGAGCGGAGTCGACTCGACGGGCGGCAGTGCCGTTGCGCAGATAACCGGCCTTACGCCCTCTTCGACCGATACGCAGGTGGCGTTGCGTGTGGGCATGCGACACAAGTTTTGAGCGCCTGTGACGCAGCAACTGAGAGTCTCAAATAGGACGGTCTTCGATGGGCCGCCTTGCACCCGAAAGCGGACACCCACACGGCGATCGGCAAGTGTCCACTTCGGGTCGACATCGGAAATTCTCAGAGAGCGGCGGTGTGATCGCTGTGTCGCCTCAGCGCCAATCTTTCGGCACCGGGCCGAACGCCCGGCGGGTGGTGACACATCTATCGTCGCAAAGGTGTCACTTTTATTCCGGACTACGTTTGGCGTTGATACCGCGGCGCGTCTGCACAACCCGGATATCGTTGTCGTTGATGGCGAACGTCATGGTCTGCTCTGTGTTGGTTGCGACGAAGTCATTCGTGACTCACTGTAGGATAGGGATCAGATGCAATTTGCATCTGCCAACGACTGACTGATGCGGCTAAAGTTTTTCAGATGAAGGCCGTTTACTTGGAAGTTCAGAGCTCCGGCAAAAAAACATGAAGCAAACCATCTTACTAGTTGCCCTAGCAACCGTATCAATCTTCGATAACTTCGCTCATGCGCAGGAAATTCCCCAAGATTGCCAACGGTTGATTGACGCAAGCGCCGCTTGCGAGCGCAACGTCGACGCACTTTTGGACGCGAAGCCAGTCCCGAATGCCAAGTCGATCAAGCAAGATTTTCAGCAGGCTTCCACCGCCCTCAAAAGGAACGTTAAGGCCGCCCTCGCGAAAGGAAGTGACGACGCTGCGATGCGGTGCAGAGCAACATCCAAAGAACTTGTCACCTCCTATCTTCGGGAGGTCTGGAAGCTCGAAGCCGTAGACTCCAACCTCGACCTGAACGAGTGCAAAGACGGAATCGCCAAAATCGAGAACTGAGGGGTACGCTTACCAGCAGATCTCCACCACCTCGACGGCGTTTGCGTCGACGAGGATCGTGCGGCCGGTCGGCGCTTGCACCAGTTCGTACACGACCGAAGAAAGTCAAACGCGCGCCGCGCATTAACCATAGAAACACGTATGACAATCGGATACAAACTCGCGGCGGCGCTCAGCGTCGCCGCCACTCTCACAGGCTGCCAGGTCGGCATCCCGTACGACAAGCAAACCATTTATTACGATCGGCCGAGCTTCGTAGAGAGCGTTACGCACGACGACCCGGCGATAACAGGTCAAATTATCGAACACGGGCGCTGCACGCTACTGATCGGCACACCAGGGGCCTATATGGCGCCGCAGGACTTCTGCGTGTTCGCGCTGACCAAGGACACGTTGTACGTCATGAAGTGGGACGGCAAGGCAACCCGGTACGAGCGCCTGACGACCGTCAATTTCAGCGACCTGCAGACCGTCGCGCTCGCACGCAACTTCCGTTTCAGGCAGGTCCAGATGACCGAAAAAAGGCGGGTCATCGCGATTGACGGTATCGTCGACGGCGGCGCCTATGCCGACGCGGACGCTTCGGTGAAATTGTTTGAAACAGTCAAGGCCGCAGGGGTCCCCGTGATCACCGTCAATCGGACGATTGAACCGCCGGCGGTCGCGACAGTGCCGTACGTGCCCATCTTCATCAAATAACACTCGCGCTCCGCCGTGATATCTCGCCATGGGTGGGAGGCATTCATATCATTCACTTCGCGCCAACCCGCATTAAATCTGCTACTTCGCGTCGCAGCACGGCCAGACGGAATTTCAGCGGCTCGATCAGCGCGAGCGCAGTTTTACTGAAAATGCCCAGCCCTCTCGCTAATATTCTTTGCGAGAGGGCTGCAATTTGCTGCAAGATTGCCGCATTTCAGGCAATGCGGATGCTCTTTCTCCGGCGAAGCGTCAGACGCTCACCGGCCATGAACGGCCAGTCGACGGCTGCGCCGAAATTGCCGACAATCTACGCCGCCGGCATCGTATCGTGCCACGTCTTATTGGTTACGGTTCGAGAACAACCGCCGATATCCGGCGAAGTGAAGGAGCTATGGAAGCGAGTTTTCGCCTGATAGCGCTACAGGCCGAGGCGGACCTGCGAGCCCTTTCTCGCCAACATGTGAATGATTGCATCGTAACGGCACTTGAACCAACTCAGACATGGTCCCTGATTCGAGCAAAGACAGATGCCGAGCGTGACTTGTTGGCCGGAAACCAAACACTTTTGACGGAGTTCAAGGAAGTGTTTCGAGTCCGCGGATGCTCTGATGCCCTCATCGACGGGCTGATGTTCACTTTCGAATAGCAGGAAACGGTTGACCGGCAATATGCGGGCAACTGGTATTGGGCGTTAAAGTAACCGTTAGGATCGACGCATGCCGCCGGCACATCGTGGAGCGGCGAGGCAGTATCGTCGGTCGAGGTGCGGCCATCAAGAGACCGTCGACAACGACAGCTACATCGTCAACAATTCCGGCGTGTCAACAGATTGTTGACTGTTTCGAATCGGCGCGATCTCGCGTCCACTCACTTTCACTCTTTTGAGAAGGTGTTTTTTCGTGCCGCTATACACTTACATGGTTGCCTACAAGGGCTCGATTCACATATGCCAAGGTAGCCATAGCAATTACAAAGGTTTCGCATCGACTTGGTGCTCGAATATTCCCAGTGGAGCCCTCCCTGGACTCACGCCTTCCCTTCACCGGGAAATGGTCAGCAAAGCCTACCAAGGCGAGTTTCAGGCTGTCCAAAACTCTAAACATGTATGGCGAAAAGCCATTCAGGTCGGGGACAGCGAGTTGTTGGTGGTGGCAGTGCAAACCCAGCCATAGTTGTGCGGTTGCAACCGGATGGTTTTCTCTCTCATTGATCGACCGCATCAGGCTCTCGTCGGCTAGTATGAGATATTCGACGTAGTCACTTGGATGGGTCAGCTAGCCTCGTTTGCCGCCGCCGTACATCGAGGCCTATGATCGGTTTGGTTTAATGGCCGCTTTCGAGAATTCTGAGTGTCCCTTCCGGGTCGGGTGCTGCCGGTCACAGGTTCGGAAGGCCGAAGCAGTGTATGCAAGCTGCATGAGTCGGCACGCGGCCACAACCGGCCGTTCGACATACCGGCGTAAATCGCTGACAATTTGGCGAATTCACACCCTGGAAGCCGAACGATGAAATGCCGGATATGTGGACGAGCTTTCGATCAAACCGACGCCCCCTTGTCGTTGAGCTGTGGCGGTGACTGCTGGGGTTGCGTAGGCGAGATTGAGGCCGATCTAGGCAATGCGGAATCGATCGAGCAGGTCCGAGAAGAACACGTTCGCGGACTTCGCCCGGGATGGATAGACCCGACGAAGTAGTGAGCACCAACCTCCTGTTCGGATCACTGTCGGCCACCAACAGCCACTCAAGAAACCAGATTGAATGACCGTTCGAGGAGTGCTTTCGGCCACTGACCACTTTCGGCGTCGCGAAGGTCGTCTGGCCAGCCATCATTCCTTGGGGTTCGATTTAGCGCTTCGGCGTCGAATCTTCTTCCTCAAACCATTCAGGCCACGAGCTGCGGTGCCTGCTCTCTGCTTCGATGCAAGGAATCAACGTCTGCGCCAGCACAGGTAACTGACTGGCAGACTTGGCAATGCGATATTTGACGCTGTGCACGCACTCCCGGTCGTCAAATTCGCAACGATTGAGCCGGGTCCCGCCACAGGGTCCGTTCGCCAGGCCTTTGGGACATGTCTCGGGCAGACATAGAGCGTGTCCTGCAAGCGGCAGCGGCCGCAGGTATCACAGCCGACCAGCGGCGGTTTGATCGTCCGCTCGACAGCATGTAGTGCATTCGCAGCCATGCCGAGCTTCCAGACCGGCCGCGTTACACTCCAGCCAAAGACCCTGCTGAGCCGTCCTGTGCGGCTGAAAAACTGGTCATGTACTGAGGAGAACAGCGTGTATCGCAAGCGCTCCCGGCGGGTGGCAGTGACATTGGATTGCCCCATTTCCCAGGAGCCGTCTACGGGGGCGAAGCATAATTCGGGCACCCCAGGCAACTGCCAGCTTACATGCCATCGGTCGAGCCACTCGGCTAATGAAGTTAGGTGTGAGACGACGATACGCCCGAACTCTTAGTATAGCGGCCAGCGTTCTTCTCCGTCCGACCCAAGCACGTTCATAAGCCGCCCGATTTCGTCACTATCACGTGTCGCATTTCGCTGCTCTTTGTATAAAAGTCATCGCAAAAGCGCCATTGAGGCACACGTGAAAACAGCCCAGCCGATATCAACGACGACCAGCCATACACCGACAAACGACGCGTCAGCGCGCTCACTTGCCCGTCTCGGCGATTAATGAAAATGTAACAGCCTCTAAATTTTTTTACTGGTTGAGTGTCGCATCAGCCGTGATGGGATGATTTTTGCGCACTATCCCCCCCTTGAGAAGGCGTCGACGAACGGGGATGTCGTAGATTTTCTGGGCAATGCTGGCAAGAGCAAGCACCATCAGCAGCAAGCCTGCGCCGACCCAGGGTGTAGCGTGGGGTCCGAGGTGCTCGATGTCGCCAAACATAAGCTGGAAACAAGCGCCAACTGGCACATGCAGCACGTAGACGCCGTAGGAAACCGCTCCAAAAAATAAAAATACCTTACGAACCTCGCGCGACGGTTCAACGGCCGCGGCGACCCAGACCAACACCGGGAATACGAAGAGCGCCATGGAAAAGATGAACGCCATGCGGAAAATATCGGGGATAGGCGAGCAGAAAAGTAATATGAGAGCCGCCACCAGTGCGATTGCAAAGACGTTGCTGGTCTTTCGTCGGGCGGCGCGAAACCGGAACAGGAGAATACCTGTCGAGAAAGAATACGCAATGCGTAGCAATCCACCCTTGCTGCTGGCGAGAATCCATCCGGCGCTTAGAGGGTTGCCATGAATGCCCCTGGCGATCAGCATCACACCAGACACTGCGACGAGCGTAAGCAGCACTCGGGTGGAAAGATACTTGAAAAACACTGCGTAGCCAGCGTTCGCCAGGAGCTCGAAAAACAGTGACCAAGAGGGATAATTCAAGGGGTACAGGACCCTTTCTGGACTGCTGAGCGGATAGAAAATTCGTATCACGAGAGGAGACGGAAGCATCAGCAGGCCAAGAGGGAGTGCTAAAGCCACGAGGTGCCAATCCGAACGCGGTAGCCGCCATAGTAAACCAGCAGTTCCGAGTAGTGTTCCGAGCGCATAAAGAGGATATAGCCGGATAAGCCTGAGTCTCATGAACCGAAGCGGACTGATGTCGCCACACGAGAGCTTTTCTTCGTAGGCACTCGCAATAACAAATCCGCTCATTACGAAGAACAGGTCGACCATCAGGTAGCTGTTTTCGACATATACGGGACGAAACAGGCCAGGAAAATGGAACATGATGACGAGCATCGCTGCCACGCCTCGTAGACTGACCATGCCTCGATTTCACGTACAGCAGGAAATTTGTTAGTTTCCTGTTTGTACGGAGGATTGCATGTCTGAGAAGTCAGTGCCGAAAAGGCAATACACGAACGAGTTCAAGGTTGAGGCCATCAG
>NZ_JAAGPN010000576.1:0-1372 GCF_017104805.1 Paraburkholderia sp. Ac-20347
CCGGCACCTGAATTCCGACCAGAATCGAGCTGTAATCCGCGCCCTGATTGCGGTAGTGGAACAGGCTGATGTTCCAGTTCGGCGCCATCGACGACAGGAAGCGCATCAGCGCGCCCGGGCGCTCCGGAAACTCGAAACGGAACAGCCGCTCGTCGTGCGCGAGCGGCGAACGGCCGCCGACCATGTAGCGGATGTGCTGCTTCGACAGTTCATCGCCGGTGAGATCGACGCACGGAAAACCGTGCTCGACGAAGGTCTGCGCGATCTGCCGCGATTCGCCGCGATTGCGGATCTGCACGCCGACGAAGATATGCGCGCGCTCGGCGTCGTCGATACGGTAGTTGAATTCGGTGACGCTGCGCGTGCCCACGAGTTCGCAAAAACGCTTGAAACTGCCGCGTTCTTCGGGGATCGTCACGGCGAACACGGCTTCGCGCGCCTCGCCCACTTCGGCGCGCTCGGCCACGAAACGCATGCGGTCGAAGTTGATGTTCGCGCCCGACGTGATCGCGATCAGCGTCTCGCCCGCGATGCCTTCGCGCTCGGCGTATTTCTTCGCGCCCGCCACGGCCAGCGCGCCCGCCGGTTCGAGCACGCTGCGCGTGTCCTGGAATACGTCCTTGATCGCGGCGCAGAGCGCGTCCGTATCGACGGTCACGACTTCATCGAGATACTGCTGGCACAGCCGGAAGGTTTCCTCGCCGACCAGCTTCACGGCCGTGCCGTCCGCGAACAGGCCGACTTCGCTCAACTCGACGCGCTTGCCTGCCTTCAGCGACTGCGCCATCGCGCACGAGTCGTCGGTCTGCACGCCGATCACGCGGATCTCCGGGCGCACGGCCTTCACGTATGCGGCCACGCCTGCCGCCAGACCGCCGCCGCCGATCGGCACGAAGATCGCGTGAATCGGGGCCTGATGCTTGCTGAGCACTTCCATCGCGACGGTGCCCTGGCCGGCGATCACGTGCGGATCGTCGAACGGATGGACGAAAGTCAAGCCGCGTTCTTCCTGCAGACGCACGGCGTGGGCGTAGGCATCGCTGTAGGACTCGCCCGCCTGCACGACTTCGACGCTCTGGCCGCCGTGCGCGCGCACGGCATCGACCTTCACCTGCGGCGTGGTTTCCGGCACGCAGATCACCGCCTTCACGCCGAGCCGCGCCGCCGACAGCGCCACGCCCTGCGCGTGATTGCCCGCCGACGCGGTAATCACGCCGCGCTCGCGCTGCTCGGGCGAGAGATGCGCCATCTTGTTGTACGCGCCGCGCAGCTTGAACGAGAAGACCGGCTGGTTGTCCTCACGCTTGAGCAGCACCGTGTTGCCGATGCGTGCCGAGAGATTCGGCGCGGGTTCGAGCTCGGTTTCGCGGGC
>NZ_JAAGPN010000577.1:0-1189 GCF_017104805.1 Paraburkholderia sp. Ac-20347
GCGCCGAACAGCACGGCGGCGCGCCACTGCGGATGCGCCTCGACGCGCGCGAACGCGGCGGCGAGCGCATCGGCGGTCGGGCGGTCGATCGCGTTGCGTTGCGCCGGGCGATCGAGCACGATCGTCGCGACCTGCGCGCGGGCTTCGATGCGCACGGCGTCGCCGAACGTCTCCGTTATTGCGTGGTCCGGCGCGCTATCGCGTGCCGCTGCATCGTCGCGTTTTTCGTCGCTTGTTGTATCCTGGTTCATCGGTTTTTTCCTCGCGCGCGCAGGGCGTGCGCATCCACGCTGCATAGGTCACGAAACCGTCACGAATCCCTCGTAGCTTAGGCCGCTTTTCCTCCCCGCGAGAGGCGCATCACCCGCATGTCCCCGACGTCCCTGTCTACGCCCGGCGCGATGCCACCGAATCTTTCAACGCTGCCGAAACCGCTGCAATCCGCATGCGGCGAGCACTGGATCGTGTCCCTGCCCGATCACCCCGGCTACGATCATGTGCGCTTCAAGCGCGTCTTCACGACCGACGGCACGCGCCACGAAGTGGTGATCGTCGATCTGCACAAGCTGCTGCTGTGCGCCGACCGCGACGACACCGACTACGTGCTCAAGCCCGTCGACGACTGGCATGTCGGCAAGGTGCGCGGGATCCGCGAATTTCTCGATCCGGAAAACGAACGCGTCCCGCAGATGCCGTACGTGACGATCTCGAAGCGTCGCGCGGCGGGGATCGCGGGTTGGCTCGGCATCGCGCATGTGGGCGTGGTGGCGTTCCGCAACGGCCAGCATCGCGCGCGCTATCTGGCGTGGGCCGGCGCGCAGTGGCTGCCGGTCGAGGTGCACGAGCGCGAGGCGGCGCTGCTGCGCGAATTGTGCGGGGCCGCGGGTCTGGAAAGCGAGCCGGCGGAATACGGTACGCCGCCGGGTTGAGCCGCGAGAACGCTGCCCGCGCCGGCGGTGCAGCGCTTCTTACGTGCTTCCTTACGTGCCTTAGCGCTCGCTCATCGCTTGCAACACGGCGCTGCTGCCGGGCGCGCCGCTCATCGGCCGCCACGCGGACCCGCCCGCCGATGCCGAGGCCGACGACGCCACGCCCGACGCCGTCCGGTTCGCCAGCGCGCCGTCATGCGTGTGCTCGAAATGCTCGACCGCGTGATCGACGAAACGCCGCGTCTTGGCGGGCAAATACT
>NZ_JAAGPN010000578.1:0-1339 GCF_017104805.1 Paraburkholderia sp. Ac-20347
TGGCGCGCCGTGCGCGGCGGAGCCCGCGAAGCGCGCCGCGCGCCGGTCTGAAAGACGCAACGCACGGAACGCCAAACGCGCACGACGGAACGCCAAACGCGCAGACAGAACGCGCTACGCGGCGCGAGGAAGACGTTCATCGGCATCGAAGCGCCGATTCGCCCGCGCGCCTGCAATCGAATTTACGGAGGACCTCGAATGAGCGGTACCCAAGTCCACGTGCACCTGTTTTACGGCGCCGATCCGCGCCGTTACCGAAAGGGCGAGAATATCGGTTGCCTGTACGGCTACCATCACGCGGAATCCGCGGAATTCGCTCTCAATTACGCCGAAGACGCGCGCGAAGGCACGCCGGTGCGTTTCGCGCGCCGCGCGCTGAAAGCGGCGCTCGGCTTCGATCTGATTCACGCCTGGCGCAATCGCCGCGCGATTCTCGACTCGGACGTGATCTGGACGCATACCGAGCAGGAGCATCTGGCCGTCGCCGCCGTGCTGCTAATGCATGCGAAGAAGGGCGGCGCGCGTCCGCTGCTGCTCGCGCAAAGCGTCTGGCTGCTCGACCGCTGGCCTGGTTATGGCGCGCTGCGTCGCGCCGCGTACCAGCGTCTGCTCAAGCGCGCCGATCTGCTGACCACGCTCGCGAGCGAGAACGCCGCGCTGTGTGGCGACTTCTTCGGTCGCGACGCGCGCCACGTGCTGTACGGCCTCAATACGCAGGACTTTCCGCTGCGTCCGCCGTCGCACTGGAAGCCGAATACGCCCGTGCGTATCGCGGGCATCGGCAACGATCGCGACCGCGACTGGACCACGCTCGCCGCCGCGCTCGGCAACGACGCGCGCTACCAGGTGCGCATCGCCACGCGCCGCCGCATTCCGGCCGAAGTGCGTGCGCCGAACGTCGAAGTCGTGCGCGTATCGGGCCTTCAGCAACAGCATGCGCTCTATGACTGGGCCGATATCATCGTCGTGCCGCTGCGTCCGAACACGCACGCCTCGGGCATCACGGTGATGCTCGAAGCCGCCGCGCTCGGCAAGCCGATGATCGTGACGAAAGTGGGCGCGCTCGAAGATTACTTCGACGAGAAGGCCGCGTACTACGTCGAGCCTTTCAACACGCAGCAGTTGCGCGACGCCGTGAACGCGCTCGTGGACGATCCGGCGCGCACGCTGGCGCAGGCGCGCGAGGCCTGCGAGCAGTTGCAGACGCGCGACCTGACGACCGAGAACTTCGCGCGTCAACACGCGCAACTCACGCGCGACATGCTGCGCGAGCGCGATCCGCGCGCTGCGTCCGCGAGCCGTGCGGGCGCGATGAACGGCGCGAGCGGCGCGAACAGCG
>NZ_JAAGPN010000579.1:0-1334 GCF_017104805.1 Paraburkholderia sp. Ac-20347
CCCGGCGACGAATGGCGCGCATTTCTCGCGCGGCTGCGCTCGCATGGCGTGCCATATCAGCTCGCCGACGTGCCGCTGAGCGGCGAGCGCCAGGCGTTCGTCGCGCTCGCGCCGGGCGTGGTGGTCGAGTTCGTGACGGCGGCGGACGACGCGGCCTGATCTCCGACCTCCGCGCGCCGACCTGAAGCGCGCACCAACACAACGCAACACCCCGGCTGTGATCTGGAGATTTCGATGCCTATTCCCTTGCTCGCGCTGGCGATCAGCGCTTTTGCCATCGGCACCACCGAGTTCCTCATCATGGGCCTGTTGCCCGACGTCGCGCGCGATCTCGGCGTGACGATTCCCGCCGCGGGCCTGCTCGTCACCGGCTACGCGCTCGGCGTCGCGGTGGGCGCGCCGCTGCTCGCCGTGCTCACCAGCCGCATGCCGCGCAAGCTCGCGCTGCAATTGCTGATGGGCGTGTTCATCGTCGGCAACGTGATGTGCGCGGTCGCCGACAACTACTCGCTGCTGATGGTCGCGCGCGTCGTGGCCTCGTTCGCGCACGGCTCGTTCTTCGGCATCGGCGCCGTGGTCGCGGCCTCGCTCGTGCCGCAGGAAAAGCGCGCCAGCGCCATCGCGATGATGTTCACGGGCCTCACGCTCGCGACCGTGCTCGGCGTGCCGTTCGGCACCGCGATCGGCCAGCAGTTCGGCTGGCGCGTGGCGTTCTGGATCGTCAGTGGCTTCGGCGTGATTTCGCTCATCGGCGTGACCGCGCTCGTGCCGAATCTGCACGATCACGCGCCGGTCGGACTCGGCCACGAAGTGCGCGTGCTGCGCGACCCGCAGGTGTGGATCGCGCTCGGCATGACGGTGCTGGGCTTCGGTGGCGTGTTCGTCGTGTTCACCTACATCGCGCCGATTCTGGAGCAGGTGAGCGGGTTCTCGCCGCGCGGCGTGACGCTGATGCTCGTGCTGTTCGGCGTGGGCCTCACGCTCGGCAACATGCTCGGCGGCAAGCTCGCGGACCGTGCGCTGATGCCGTCGCTGATGGGCATTCTGATCGCGCTCGCCGTGGTCATGGCGATCTTCACGAAGACGAGCCACGCGGCCATTCCGGCGGCGATCACGGTATTCGTCTGGGGCATCGCGGCGTTCGCGACCGTGCCGCCGCTGCAGATGCGCGTGGTGGCGAAGGCCGCCGCCGCGCCGAATCTGGCCTCGACGCTGAACATCGGCGCGTTCAACGTGGGCAACGCGATGGGCGCGTGGCTCGGCGGTCTCGTCATCACGCGCGGCCTCGCGCTCGATGCGCTGCCGTGGGTGGCCGCCGCCGTCTCGATCGCGGC
>NZ_JAAGPN010000580.1:0-1109 GCF_017104805.1 Paraburkholderia sp. Ac-20347
TCGGCGTGGCGCGCGGCGCGAAACCGTGCGCGCGCAGCAGCGCGGCGAGCCGTTCGCCCTCGCGCGCGAGTTGCTCGCGCATCGCGTGTTGCCACGCGGTATCGGCGAAAGCGTGCATGACGGCGTGACGCGCGGGGCCGTTCACCGTCCACGCGCCCAGGCGTTCGCGCAAGGCCGCGAGCAGCGCGGGCTGAGCGAGCGCGAAACCGCAGCGCGCGCCCGCGAGACCGAAGAACTTCCCCGGCGAGCGCAGCACCACGAGTCCCGCGCGATCGGTGGCGTTCGCGAGCGAGCGCGCGGACGTGTCGGCGAACGCATCCGCGAAGGTTTCGTCGACGATCAGCGTGCCGCCGCGCGCGGCGAGTTGCGCGTGTCAGCGGAGCAGCGTGTCGCGGTCGAGGAGCGCGGCGGTGGGATTGTTCGGATTCACAACGACGGCGTGCGTCGCATCGGCGGGGAGATCGGCTTGCGTGACGTCGAGCGGCACGATCGTGTGACCGGCCTGCGCGAAAGCGGGCGCGTACTCGCCGTACGTGAGCGGCGCGATGGCCACGCGTGCGCCCGGCAACAGGGCAGACAGCAGGGCAGGCAGCGCGCGGATCGCGGCCTGACTGCCCGCGACCGGCAGCACGTGCGCGGCGTCGGGCGCGCCGTAGTAACGCGCGGCGCAGTCGGCGAGACCGTCGCCGTCCTCGGGCAAGCGCCGCCACGCCGAAGCGGGCACAGGCGGCACCGGATAGCCATGCGGATTGATGCCCGTCGAGAGATCGATCCACGTTTCCCACGCGATGACGTAGCGGCGCGCCGCCTCGTGCAGATTGCCGCCGTGCGCGATCGTGCGCGCTGCGGTGTCGGTTGGCGTTGAAGTCGTCGAAGTCATGGATGGCTCAGACATGGGTCGCCACGTTCACGAAAGCCAGCGCGACGATCACCGCGAGCCACAGCAGCGTGGTGCGCTCGACGAGGCGCAAGGCGGCATCGACATCCTGCGCGCGCGGCGGCGAACCCGCGCCGAGCGCCGGACGCTCCTCGATCGCGCCGTGATAGACGGCCGCGCCGCCGAGCAGCACGTTCAGGCTGCCCGCGCCCGCCGCCATCACCGGACCGGC
>NZ_JAAGPN010000581.1:0-1271 GCF_017104805.1 Paraburkholderia sp. Ac-20347
TGCGGCCCGCGCGCGGCGCCTTCGCCGCCACGCACACGGCGCAGCCCGCCCGCGAGGCCCGCGCCGCCGAGAATGGCGAAAAACGATCCGATGGCCAGCGAAAGGCGGCCAGCGAAGGAAATCTTGGCTTCGGTCATCAACTACTCCAGTGGTCTCGCACGCGAGGGCGAGCGTCCGGCCGGGCCGGGCGCCGCTGCGTCTCTCGCGCGGCTTCGCCGTGTTCGGGCCCCGTGTGCGGAGCGGCCGGCGGGAAAAAACATGAGCCCGTGCGGGCTCGAAACCCGTATTTTGCCTTGTCGCGGGCGCTTACCGGACAAAAAGCGGGCAAATTGGCCGTTCGGAGGAGGGAAAGCGGCGTGCGCGCCCGGTTTGGCGGGCATCGGGCGAGGCGATCGTGGTCGCGTGATGCCGTCGCGCAGTCATGGCGGCGCACGAGACGCACGCGCCCGGGGTGAAACCGACGGCGTGTCGAATGAACACGCCGTCGTGTTCGCGCAGGAAGGGGATGCGAAGGCTTTAAGCGTCGTCCTTGCCCGGCGCATCGTCCTTGTGGAACACGCGTTTCGTGGTGCGCCTGGTGGCGTCCCAGCCTTCGTGCGTCGCGTGCTTGGTCGCGTCCCAGCCTTCGCGCGTGCCGTGCGCGATGCCGTGGCCGACGGTCTTCGCCGCGCTCGCCGTGGCATGGCCGAAGTCGCGCGCCGCGTGGCCGGTCGCCTTCGCCGCCGACTTCGTGTCGTGCTTGATGTCTTCCTTCACTTCGTGCACGTCGGCGAACGCGGCCGAACTGGCCAGGCCGAGCGCCAGCGCGGCGAGCAGGATTCGATGGGTTTTCATTGTGGTTCTCCCTTCAGCAGTTATCAATGGCGGGACGTCGCAGCGTCCCCGCCGCGGACGCGTCGAGCATGACCGCCGCGCGTCCCGTCAGCAGCACGCGGGCGTCGCAGCGCAGCGTGAAGCGGTAAAGAATCGTGGTGCCGTCGCCGCCGATGCGCTCGGCCTCGACGATGAGCGGCGCGTCCAGCGTATCGAGCCGCGCGACCTGCGCCTCGACGCCGCGCACGCTCGCGAGAAAGCCCGCGCGCGGACGCGCTGCCGTGGCGTTGGCATCGGCGAGACTGCCGAGCGCGCCGTGCACGGCCATCGCCTGCGCCGCGTATTCGACGCCGCAGACCGAGGCGAGCTTGCCGTTCGCGCGCAGCGGATTGTGCGAGTCGAGATGGCTGGGCGCGAGGCAGCGGATCTGCGCGTCGCCCCAGGCTTCGACGCTGTCG
>NZ_JAAGPN010000582.1:0-1142 GCF_017104805.1 Paraburkholderia sp. Ac-20347
TCTCGGCGCAGATGATCGTCGCGATGCTCGCGGTAATGAAGGCGGGCGGCGCGTACGTGCCGCTCGATCCCGCGTATCCGGCCGCGCGCCTCGCGCACATGATCGAGGACAGCGGCATCGGCCTCGTGCTGCTGCAAGGCTCGGACCCGCACGCCGCCGCGATGCTCGCCGCCGCGCCGCTGAACGTGCTCGATCTCGACGCGCCCGATCTCGCCGATGAACCGGCGCATGATCCCGCGTCCGATGTCACACCCGCGCCGTACGCCGGCCATCTCGCCTACGTGATCTACACCTCGGGCTCGACGGGGCGTCCCAAGGGCGTGGCCGTCGCGCACGACGCGCTGTCGATGCACTGCGCGGCGATCGCCGCGCGCGACGGCATGCAGGCCGCCGACCGCGAACTGCATTTCGCGTCGATCAATTTCGACATCGCGCACGAACGCTGGATCGTGCCGCTGTGCGCGGGCGCGGCGCTCGTGATCGCGGAGCCGTCGCGCTGGTCGACCGCGCGCCTCGTCGACACGCTGCGCCGCGAGCGCGTGTCGGTGGTGTTTCTCACGCCGTCGTATCTGGCCAATCTGGTGGCCGAATGCGCGCTCGATGACACAGGGAATCTGCCCGCGCTCGCGCTGCGGCTGTGCATCGTCGGCGGCGAAGCGTGGAGCGCGCAGGCGATGCAGGCCGCAGCGCGCGCGCTGCCGGGCTGCCGCCTCATCAACGCCTACGGGCCGACCGAAACGGTGATCGCGCCGACCGCCTGGGACGTCGATGCGAGTTTCGACGGCGCTTACGCGCCGATCGGGCGGCAGATCGGCGAACGCGTCGCCTACGTGCTCGACGCGGCCATGAATCTCGTGCCGCGCGGCGCGCCGGGCGAGCTGTATCTGGGCGGCACGGGGCTCGCGCGCGGCTATCTGCAACGGCCCGCGCTGAGCGCCGAACGCTTCGTGCCCGATCCGTTCGACGCGGCGGGCGGGCGTCTCTATCGCACCGGCGACCTCGTGCGCTGGCGCGACGACGGCGCGCTCGACTACCTCGGCCGTCTCGATCAGCAGGTGAAGCTGCGCGGTCTGCGCGTGGAGCTGGGCGAAGTCGAGGCGGCGCTGCTCGCGCAGCCGGGCGTGCGCGAAGCCGTCGCGCTG
>NZ_JAAGPN010000583.1:0-1293 GCF_017104805.1 Paraburkholderia sp. Ac-20347
TCGTGCACGAACTCGCGCAGTCGCCGAATCTGAGCGCGGGCGGCGCGAGCGACCGGCTTGCGCTCTCGCTGATCGGCGGTGCGCCCGCCACCTTGAGCGTGCTGACGAGCGCCGCGTGGGAGGCGCAGTTCGATCTCGCCGCCGTGAGCGGCAACGGCAAGATTCCGCGCCGCGTCGTGCTCGACCTCGCCGCCGCGCCCGCGGCGTGAGCGCGCTGTCGCGCGTATGGAGCGGTATCGGCGTGTCGAACCGGCTCGTCGTGCACGAACTCGCGCAGTCGCCGAATCTGAGCGCGGGCGGCGCGAGCGACCGGCTTGCGCTCTCGCTGATCGGCGGTGCGCCCGCCACCTTGAGCGTGCTGACGAGCGCCGCGTGGGAGGCGCATTTCGATCTCGCCGCCGTGAGCGGCAACGGCAAGATTCCGCGCCGCGTCGTGCTCGATCTCGCCGCCGCGCCCGCTGCCGATCGCAACGGGCAGACCGCGTCGATCTTCTTCAACGGCGTGCTGATCGGCTCGCAACTGCTCGACACCAATGGCCGCGCGCAACGCGTGAGCGCTGATATTCCGGTCTACGCGCTCGGCACCGCCAACACGCTGCGCGTGCTGTTCCAGCGTCAACCGGCGGGCGGCTGCCGGCCGCGCGAGCAGGGCTATCCGGCGGCGGTGCTGCCGAGCAGTTATCTGGTGCTCGGCAAGGGGCCGCTCGGCGACGATTTCACGGGCATGGTCGCGCGGTTCTCGCAGTCGTCGAACATCGTCGTGCCCCAGGCGTATCTGGCCGATCCGCTCGCAAGCCTGCCGCGCCTCGCGCGTCTCGCGAACGCGACCGGCGTCTCGCTGGCGCGCGCGAACTTGCAGGTGGTGGCCGACGGTCAGGCCGCGCAGCCTGCGGGACCGTTCCTCGCCGCCGACGTCGCGCTCGATCAGGATGCGAACCACGCGAGCTTCGCCGACGGCCGCATCACGCTCAAGGGACGCGGCGGCTCGACGCTCGTCGATCTCGCGGGACTGGACCGCGTGGGCGTGATCGAGGTGACGCGCGCGGGCAGCACGCCGGGCGTGCTCTACCGGAGCGTGGGCGCGCCGCCGGTGTTGCCCGCGAGCCTGCAACTGCTGCAGGGCGACGTGGCGATCGTCGACGGCTCGGGCGTGATCAAGCAGTTCGACACGCAATACGCAGGCGGTGTGCCGCCGACCGACGATCAGCGCGTGTGGCTCGCGCGTCACTGGGCGGGTTGGGGCGTGCCGACGATCGCGGTCGTGATGCTGGTCTTGCTGCTGGTTCGCGCGGT
>NZ_JAAGPN010000584.1:0-1282 GCF_017104805.1 Paraburkholderia sp. Ac-20347
TGACCATGCCTCGATTTCACGTACAGCAGGAAATTTGTTAGTTTCCTGTTTGTACGGAGGATTGCATGTCTGAGAAGTCAGTGCCGAAAAGGCAATACACGAACGAGTTCAAGGTTGAGGCCATCAGGCTTGCCGAAACAGTCGGGCAGCATGAAGCGGCGCGCAGGCTCGGGGTGCCAGTGGCGACGTTAGGGAACTGGAGCCGACGTAGTCGTGGTTCCGAAGACGGTGTCGAGACGAGTGGTCGTGATGTGATCGCTGCACGTGTGACACGCCCGATCAGCGAACTGGAGGCAGAGAACAGCCGGCTGCGCAAGGAGCTCGCCAGTGCGAAACTGGATATCGAGATACTTCGAAAAGCGACGGCGTACTTCGCGAAGGGGTCGCGGTGAGGTACGCCTGGATCGACGATTACCGTGACCAGTACAGCGTCACCCGGCTATGCCAGATTCTGGGCGTCTCACGCAGCGGATATTGCCAGTGGCGCGTTCGTGCGCCCAGCGCGAGGACGCAAGCGAACGCGGCCCTGGATGCGGAGATAGCCGCCATCCATCGCGCGCATCGCGGCGCCTACGGCCGTCCGCGTATCGTGCAGCAATTGCGAGCCCAAGGTCGGCCGGCGAGCGAAGAGCGCGTGCGGCGTAGCCTGCAGCGCCAGGGCTTGCGCCCGGTCTACAGGCGTGCCTGGCGGGTCACGACGGACTCCACGCACAGCCTTCCCGTAGCGCCGAACCTGCTCGATCGTCGTTTCGACGGCTGGCAGCCTGATCGCGCGTGGGTCAGCGACATCACGTTTGTCAGGACCGGCGAAGGCTGGCTGTATCTTGCGGCGATTCTCGATCTGGGGAGTCGGCGCATAGTGGGCTGGTCAATGTCCGAACGCATCGACGCCGAGCTGGTTTGCCAGGCACTGCGCAGTGCGTGCTGGCAACGCAAACCGGCACCGGGACTGCTATTACACTCCGACAGAGGGGCGCAATATGCAAGCCGGGCATACCGGAAGCTGGCCGCCGGATTCAAGGCAACGATCTCCATGAGCCGTCGTGCCAATGCATGGGACAACGCCCCGATGGAAAGCTTCTTCAAGACCCTGAAAGTCGAGAGAATCTATCAGGTTCACTACGAAACGCGAGCACAGGCTCGCCTGGATATCGTCGACTGGATCGAGGGCTATTACAATCGAGAGCGCCTGCACACCTCGATAGGGTTTCTGACTCCCGTCGACTTCGAGGCCGCGTTGGTCGCTGCATGATCTGCTGTACGTGGAAATGAGGCAGGGTCA
>NZ_JAAGPN010000585.1:0-1274 GCF_017104805.1 Paraburkholderia sp. Ac-20347
TGCGGATCGTAATACCGGAAACGGTTGTAGTGCAGACCCGATTCAGCATCGAAATACTGGCCCGGAAAGCGGATCGGGTTATCGATCTCATGCTTCAGATAGCGCCGCGTCTTGCCGTAGGCGCTGAGGTCTGCGGCCCATACGATTTGCCGACGATCATCGTAAAGCTCCTGGGGCGTGCCCAGGTGATCCGTCACGTAGTGGTACGCCGTCGCCCCTTCGAGCTTCGTGAGCGGTCCCGCATGGTTCGGGTGGGGCACGTAGGTGAGTGGCGTGACGCTGCCGCCGTTCGGACGAACTTCCTGCGCCATCCAGTCGCCATCCCATACAAACAGCGTCGTCCAGGTACGGCCTTCGGCGTCGGTATGGCGCTTCGCCGTGCGTCGTCCGAGTGCATCGTACTCGTAGCGGCTCGCGGCACCGTCTGCGTGCTCGATGTGGGTGAGTTGATGCGTGCCATCGTAGCGATAGCGCGTCGTGGGTGCATCTGCGGCTTCGGGCGTATCGGTCCGGGTTGCTGCAACGGTGCGCGCAACGCGATTACCGTGGCCGTCATAGGCGTATTGCGGCGACTGCACCACCGGCAGTTCCGGCGTCACCAGCGACAGCAGCCGGTCGCCCTGCGCGCGGCCTATGTGCGTCGCCTTACCATTGCTCACCGCCAGCAGGTTACCCGACGGGTCGTAGCTGAAATGCTCGCTGCTACGGCCCGCGTTTACGTCCACCAGCCGCGACGCCGCGTCGTACTGGTAATGGCGGCTATCGCGCAGCGCGTCGTGAATCGCCGTAATCTGCCCCGCGCTGTCTTGCTCGCAGCTTCGCCACGCGCGCGCGCGCTCCGACGGGTTGCCCCGGCTGTCCATGCCCTGCCATTCATGCGCGGCGAGCATGCCGGAGCCGCTGTAGCTGAACTGGTGATTGACCAGACCTTGCGTGCGCTGCGTCTCGCGGTGCAGTGCGTCGCGCTCGAATGCCGCCAGTGGTTCGCCGTTGAGCAGCACGCCGTGAACATGGCCCGAGCCGTAACGCTGCCATGCGAGCGCGCCCACATCCGGCAGGTGCGTGGTCGTGCGGTGCCCCAGCGCGTCCAGTTCGTGCGCCAGCCGCCAGACCTGGCCGTGATGCGCCTGCGTTTCATTTGTGCGCCGCCCCGCTGCGTCGTATTCGAACGTGACCTGGCTCGCCGTTTCACCTCGCCCACCCGGCGTAGTGGCCTGCGCCTGCGTGAGCAGACCGCGCGCGTCGTAGCGGTAGCTCGCGTGCGTGCCGTCGCT
>NZ_JAAGPN010000055.1:0-249 GCF_017104805.1 Paraburkholderia sp. Ac-20347
GCAAATATGATGTGGTCGCAGTCAAGAGATATTGAGTAGTTACGTGAGCACAGATTCAAAGTAAGCTGCATGGTAGATATGCAGATCATAACTATGTGATAGTGAATATATATGGCGCAGAAGTACATCTTAAGTTAGTTCACGTTGTCACACATGTTAGTACGTTTAGGACTATCTTACTCTACTTTATTTTATTTACATTTATTATAATAATATTTTTTTTTTTTTTTTTTAATGATCCGGCCACCC